>JAISAX010000944.1 GCA_031266495.1 Opitutaceae bacterium | reverse complement strand
GTGGTTGCAAGGTGCGGCGGTTTCGTGCCTGTCAAAATCCGCGCGTCCCCTACCCCCCCCCCCGCCCTCGCCCGCACCGCCTTCCTTGCGTGCCATTGTTCATCACTGATGTCACGCAGTCGGCTTTTTCAGGCTTCCATGACATGGTCATAATGAGAGAGAAGGTGGCATTGCATGAGAGATGATATTCTTCTGGGCTTCGATATTGGCGGCACGAAGTGTGCGGTGATCCTCGGTCTCGGCGCGGGCAGGGAGGCCGGAGCGCCGGTTCGCATCGTGGAGCGCGTTGCCTTCCCGACCGGAACCGGAGCAGGAGCAGGAGCAGGAGGCCCCGGACCGGTGCTCGGGAAATTTGAACGGATTTCGCGCCAGCTTCTTGAATGGCATGGCATGGCTCGTCCCGATGCCATCGGCATCAGTTGCGGCAGTCCGCTCGACAGCCGACGCGGTATCATTCAACGCCCGCCCAATCTGCCGGGATGGGATAACGTCCCCGTTACAGATCGTTTTTCCAAAATTTTCAATTGTCCTGTGCATCTGCAAAATGACGCCAATGCCTGTGCCTTCGCCGAGTGGCGCTGGGGAGCGGGACAGGGAACGCGCAACATGGTTTTCCTCACTTTCGGAACCGGAATGGGCGCGGGGTTGATCCTGGACGGGAAATTGTATTCCGGGACCAACGACAATGCGGGCGAAGTCGGGCACATGCGCATGGCGGAAGATGGACCCGAAGGTTACGGCAAGCGTGGCTCGTTCGAGGGATTTTGCAGCGGCGGCGGCATGGTTCGACTCTCCCGCTCGCTTGGGTTGGAAGCGGAAAATGCCCATGAGGTTTTTACCGCCGCCGCCAACGGGAATGCTCTGGCGGTGGAAACCGTCCGAACTACCGCCCGCGAACTTGGGCGAGGCCTGGCGGTGCTCGTGGACATCCTCAACCCCGAACGTATCGTAATCGGCAGCATTTTTGCCCGTCAGCAAACGGCGCTTTGGCCTGTCGCAAGCGAAGTGCTGCACACCGAGGCGCTCGCCTCCAGCCTGTCTGTTTGCGAAATCGTCCCCGCGCAACTCGATGAACAGGTGGGCGACTACGCGGCCCTGTCCGTCGCCACCCTGGCTTTTCAATAACACCCTCCACGTCCTTGTGAATATTCATATCCGGAATCTCATTACCCGCTGTCCCGCTCTCGAATCCATGCTTGCTGATGTCGAGGCGGCTTTCGTCATGCTGCGCGATTGCTATCGGGCGGGCGGCAAGCTGCTTCTTTGTGGCAACGGGGGCAGCGCGTCCGATGCGGAGCATTGGGCGGGGGAATTGCTCAAGGGGTTTGCCCGTCTGCGCCCTTTGTCCGGGGATGAGCGGGCCGGGCTTCCGGTGGAAATGGCGAGCAAGCTGCAAGGCGCGCTTCCGGCGATTCCGCTGACAGGGTTTCCTTCGCTGGCGACTGCGTTTGGCAATGACGTCGATCCGTCCCTCACCTACGCGCAACTGGTATGGGGATTGGGCAAGCCGGGTGACGTTCTTGTTGGCATCAGCACATCGGGCAACGCTCGCAATGTCTGCGCCGCGATGGAGGTGGCCAGGGTTCGAGGGCTGCATTCAATTGGTCTGACAGGGGCGGGGGGAGGGAGACTTGCTCTTCTTGCGGACCTCTGTTTGCGCGTGCCCGCGGTGGAAACGTATCGCGTTCAAGAATACCACTTGCCGATTTATCACTGCCTCTGCCTGATGCTGGAGGATGAATTTTTCGGCGATAGCATTGACGGCGACGAAAGCGTCTGAAACTGCGGTTTGGTGACAATTTCATCCGGTCAACAATCTCCGGCTTGCACGCCTTCGCGGCCCGTCCCTCGGACGAAACACGCCATCACGCCGGCACCGCGTGATAAAAGTATACGGTGCCATACGCCGGAGAACGGGGTATTTCTGATGCTTCCGGGTGTAACTCAAAGTTGTGTCAATCCGGTGAAAGACTCCGAAAACCGGAGGAGCCTGCTCGCCCGTGAAGTGCGCCCCTTGTTGCTACAAGTCGCTCAGATGAAACACAGGGTTTTCCACCCCTTTCAATTACACCCCCGGGAAACAATGAACTGCAAAACCCTCTTGAAACACCGAAGGAACCTCACACCGTCACGTCGTGAGCAAACGCCCTCGAAAAAAGACCGACACCCCGAAAAAGGCTCCCCGCAGAGCCGGACTCCTGGGAGTCGGCCTCGATAACGACGAGGGACACAAACGCATCACTCGCGGCGAAAAATTCGTGCTCGTCGGCGGCTCCGAGGAAACCCACGGCCGCATGACCGAAACCGTCGTCAAGACCTTCGAGGAGCTCAAGCGCCGCAACAAACACCTCGAAACCGTCGAGCCGCGCGAACTGGACGAAATCATCGACAAATCCACCCCGCACTAGACAATCGCCTCCTTTCGTTCCACGTTTCCTTTTTTCCGCATTCCGGAACCCTCCATTCCCTGTCATCCACATGAGCGATACATCCCCCGAACAACCCGCGAGTCCCTCCGCGCCGAAGCTTTCCCTGAAGCTTCCGGCCCAAAACAAGCCCGCCGACACACCGTCGCCCGCTTCCGGACCGGCATCTCCCGCGCCTGCCGTTCCGGCTGCCGTGACGCCGGTTCCCGCGCCGGCCGCCTTTGCGCCCCCTTCCCCGGTCGCCTCCACACCCGGCGGCATCGCTTCCAAACCGCCCGTCCGCCTCGGAGGCGTGCCTCTCGCCGGAGCCCCCAGGCTGCCTCCGACCGCCAGCAAGCCGCTGAGCCCCGACCTCGTCAGCAAGGCATCCAAACTCCCCGGTTACGGAGCCGCCGCGGCCGCATCCTCCTTCTCCTCTGCCCCCGCCGATGACGACTCTGAAGAGGAAGAGGCCGGCACGCCCGCCTGGCAGGCCGCCATTGCCTTCATCGCCGCCGCCGGTGCGATCACCAGCGCCGTTCTTCTCTATCTCAAAGACGCATCTTGAATACCGAAAAAGCATGTCTGCCACCATCATCCAACTGAATAACGATTCGTTCCAGAGCACCATCAGCGGCTCCAGCCTCGTCCTCGTGGACTTCTGGGCTCCGTGGTGCGGTCCTTGCAAGGCCATCGCCCCGATCCTCGAACAGCTCTCCACCGAGCTTGGCGACAAGGTAACGATCTGCAAAGTCAACGTTGAGGACGACAGCAACCGCGAACTCGCCGTGAAGTACGGAATCCGCAACATTCCCTCCCTGCTTCTTTTCAGGAATGGCGAGATCGTCGATACCATTGTCGGCCTGCAAACCAAAGAAATGCTGAAGCAAAAAATTCTCGCGCAAGCCACCTGAGTTTTTTCCCGACAACGTCATCGATAAGGAACCGGACAAAAATAACCTGTTCAATTTTGACACAGAGAACACAGAGCCCGGATACAGAGTTCACGGAGGAGTGGTTTAATAAATCCAAGATTCATCTGTTTTCATTACGGATTGGTGTTCAGAAAAAGGTGATAAATGCAAAGAGACCTGAAAAGTCGTCTGGACCTCTGTGAACTCTGTGTCGGAGCTCTGTGGTCTCTGTGTCAAAATTGAATTGGTTATGGCGATTTTGTACGATTCCTGACGTTCCACCCTTCCCCTCCCCCCCCCCTCCCCGTAACCCGGCCTTCACGCCGGGTTATGTTTTTCGGGAGGGTCGCGACGAAACCCGTCCGCGTTTCACAAATTGCTCCCCTGCGGAAACCGGTCGCGAAATTCCTTGGGGGCAATGCCGTAGTTTTTCCTGAACCACGCGGAAAAATCCGACGCGTGCGCGAAGCCGAGATCGTGCGCGATCTGTTTGAGCGGGATGGGGCTGTTGATCAGCATCCGCTTGCACGTCTCGCGACGACGCAGGTCGAGATATTTTTTCGGAGTGAGGCTCATCTCCGCGCTGAAAAGCCGCACGAACTGGCTGAGACCAAGCCCCACTTCCGCCGCCAGATCGCGCTCGCGGAACTTGTGCGAAAGCGGCTGGTTGTCGAGACGCGCGAGCGCATGCAGCACCCGTTCATCACGCGTGCCCAGGCGCGTCGGCTTGAGTCCGCACGCAATCAGCGCCCCGGAAAACGCCCCGATAAATTCCAGCAGCCGCGTCTTGATGCCGATAAACGCACCCATCGAAAAATGGCAGATGCCGAGCAGGGTCGGATCGTCTGCCGGCGTGTGATCGCGGGCCGCCTCCAGCAATGCCCGGGCGCGGACCTCCAGATCGGGAAACCGGTGGCGGGGAAAACTCACGCCAAGACCTTCGTCGAAGAGCGGTCTCCCGTCGGGCCACTGCGCCTGGAAGCGGATCGAGAGCAAGTGCGTGCCGGGGGCGAAATCCTGCTGGCGGATTCCCGGACGCGGGATCACCCACTCATCCGCACCCGCGCGGATGGACTGGCCCGCGAAGGAAACCTTCAGTTGCCCGGAGAGCACCAGCCACGCCACCGATGCCTCCGGAAAAATCGAACCGCCGCCCCCATCGAGCGGCAGGTCGTTGCTCTCGTACACCCAGAGCAGATTGGTCTTGAGCGCCATCCAGTCCTGATAGCGCGTGGTCAAGGCCTGACCGGAGGAAGCGGCGGCGAATGACATGGGAGAAAGAGAGCCGGACATCCCGCAACCTGTTAGGGGAAAAACCGGGCGAAGGCGAGCCTGGCCACGACGGCGGGCGAAAGCGGATGTTTACCGCGATTCCGGTTCTGCCGGTTTCGCCGGTTCCAGTCGCGTGACAAACGTCGCTTCGGCACGGCCGGGCGGAAGCTCGACGTAGAAACCTGCGCGCCGTTTCGGCGGCAAGTCGGGCGACGACCCCTGATAAAGCGCAAACTCGCCGCCACCCTGCACGGAAAACGTCACACGCAGAACCGGCCCGCCGGCAAACGCCACATCAATGACGGCGCGATCCCGGAACGAAGCCGCACGCACTTTTTCCCAGTATCGGAATGCTGGCGGCCGGTTCTCTGCAAACGCCTTGTCAGTCACTGCCGCAAAAGCCGCATCGAGCCGGGGCAGGCCATACACATGCAAGGCCAGACCGAGAGGTTTGCCCGCCGCGTCAGCCGGTTTTTCCAGTTTCACGGTCGCCTCGTCCACCAGTGCGTCGCCGTCCACGCGCAGCGTGCGACTCGCAAACACGCCCTCGCGATACGACGGCTGCGCCGCCGACATCACGCCCTCCCCGGGATCGAACCGCAGCAACTCGCCGGGTTGCCAGGACGCTTGTCCCTCGCCGCCGGCGAGCGGCACGTTGTGATGAAGCCCCTTTTTGTAGTATTCGCGGAACAATTTTGAACCGTAGCCGGTGTTGCCCGGATCGGCCGTGATGCGTGTTTTTCCAAAAAACGCCGACCAGTTGAGGGCTTCCGACTGGGCATGCGGACGCCCCGCCTGTCCGTAGTGGAAAAAAACTTGCCAGGGACCGCGCCGGAGCTGGGCGAACCGGGTACTTTCAAAATGCCGCGACACGACCGGCGGCAGGTCTTCGCGTGGCGCGGGCTTTTTCTGCCAATCGCCCGCTTCCGAAGTGGCATGGGCTTCCAGTCCATGATTCCGGCGTGGCACGGCCATCCTGGCCGTGGACGGCGCGAGCGCCGCCGGTTTGTTACCGTCCGCTGCCGAGAGGCAACGCACACGGGCAAGGATGCCCGTGCCACGTCCGGGCGTCCCGCCCGCTTCCGGAGACGGACTGCTTGTATCAGAAAAACCACGCGCCACATCTTCCGGCGGATCGAGCAGTTTGTCCCACGACGGCTTGCCCTTCATCGCCATTGCCAGGCCGAGGGTCGTCGGCAGCGTGCGGTAATTCGCACCGAGACGGCCGGACGGCGCGCGCTGCGTGCCGGTGCTGTCGGCGGGGTTGGGCACCGTGTTGTCGGGGAAACGGATTTGCAACGTCGCCAGCATCATGTTTTGCGTAATGGCCGCTTCATGACGGATGCGATCCGCCTGCCCGGTGAGTCCGGCGAACACCAGCAGCGGCTGCATGCCCATCATGACAAAATCGTGATATTGCAGCGACTGCTCGAACCAGAACCAGTCGCCGGTGACACCGCAGGCGAAGAGATTGCGCAGGCCGTATTCGCCATCGAGAGCGCGGGCCAGCAACGCCTCGTCGCGATACAACATCGCCACCTGCGCCTGGGCGACGCGCTCCCAGAGCGTATGGTTATGAAAACCGTGCGCGGCTCCGTCGAACAATTCGCATTCGGGCCGGAAGAGCTTTTCCAGCCACATCCGGCGGCGGGCGGGCGGCGCTTCGGGTGAATCGAAAACCAGCCGCGCCGCTTCCGTGAGGCGTGCGAGCATCACGCCGTCATTAAAAGGCATGACACCAAGCCTGCCGGTGTGCCCCTTCGTGACCGGCCACGCGCCGGCGGCGAGACCTTCGGCATAAAAATCGAGCTGGCTCGCCACCCAGGCCGCGTAGCGGACATCCTCCGTGAGGCGATAAAAACGGGCCGCCCCGGCGATCATTTCCATGTGCTGTTTGCGGAACTTGTCCACCCATGCGTCCATGATTTTCGGCGTGATTTCGACATCGTGGCCGGTGCGGCTCCGGAGTTTTTGTACGTCCTCGCCGGGGATGTCTTCCGTCCAGACGAGAAACGATCCGTCGCGTGGACTGACAAAACTGTGACCTTCGCCGCCGGACCATTCACGGCGGTCCCGATGACGCGCCATCCACGCATCCATCGCCGTGCGTTTTTCGGCGATCCACTTCGCCCATTCCGGATCGTCGGCGGCACGCCGGCGGGCGCCGGCCCAGTCCTCGCGAGGCATGCGGTAAACGGAACCGTCAGGCTGAGAGATTTTCAGACCATACCCGGCAAACGCCTTTTCCGGGTCAGGCTTGGGATAAAGAGTTTCCTGCGCCAGGATCAGGGCAGGCCAGAGCAGGAAGGGAAACAGGATTCGTGTATTCATAAATCAGTACGTAAAGCGGTGTTTTCAGTGAAAAGAGAAAGAGAGAGAGAGAGAGAGGGGGGGGGGGAGAGGAATATGTTGGCGTTTGGCGCGGCAGGACTGTCACGCTGAAATCGTCGAAGTCCGCATGGTTGTCACGCTGCGGCTGATACGCGGTTCCCGACCCGCCGTGGAAGGTGCTGAAGTAGAAATGGTCGATCTGCCAGGCGTGGCCGGCGAGACGCCAGCGCATGTCGTGGCGATCGAGCGCGAGACGTCCGTCCACCCACACTTGCAGGATGCCGTCAGGCTCGCCCGGGGTATTGAGCCGGATACGTTGCCGGAGCGTGTGCCACTGGTCGGGACGGAGCGTGCCGGCTCGCCCGAGGCGAAGGCCATCGCCGTAGCGGCCTTTTTGTCCGGAATGGTAGAGATACAGGATCAGTCCGCCTTCGGGATGCCACATGTAGCGGGCACTGAAACCATCCGGTGACGGACGTCCGCCCGTGGCGCCCGAGCCGCCGGCAAGGCCGGGCAGTTTGCCGCCCCGGGTCCAGTCGAAACCGGGTTCGACGCGCACCCGGTATTCCGCCGTGGCCTCGTCGGTGGCCGGCAGCGGCGCCCGCCAGGAAGCGCCGCTGTGAGCGGAGTTTGTTTGTCCGGACGGATACAGGACACGAATAAACGTGTTCACCGTGCCGGCATCTCCCTTCTGCTCTTTCACCACCGTCACGCGTTGTTGGTCCAGACCCTGTTCGGGATGTTTCACTTTCCAGTATTTCTCCAGCCAGGACGCCGTCAGGGGGCCGGGAGCGGCGGCCTCGAAATCATCATGTAGTCCTGACGCCGTTACCGGGATAAACCCGGAAAGGCAAAACGCGGCAATCAACACGAACGGGTCAAAATTCATGGTGTGGTGGTGTGTGTGTGTGTGTGTGTGTGTGTGTGGGGG
>JAISAX010000933.1 GCA_031266495.1 Opitutaceae bacterium | reverse complement strand
CCCCCACTGATGTCGGATGGTGAATAGAGCGGCTACCACATGCGTTGCAAATAAACATCGTCGCTGACGAGATAGCTCCCGACATACGGAGAAACGGTCTCCTGCATGGTGCGGATTTGCATGGGGCCGCGAACAATGGCCCTCCAGCCTTTGGCGGCGTTGCGGTTCCAGACACGCAGGGTCAGCGTGTTTTCGCCGGAACGTAGAAGGCCGGACGGAATTTTATAGAGGCGTCTCGTTTTCCATGCTTCATCTGGTTTTGTATTCGCTGTCGTGCTACTCCCGATGGGCGTCCCATTGAGTGTTGTCTCGTCATAATCATCCATCGTGCCAAGGTCAGCCACGAGTTCTTCGTCGGGCAGCGATGGCGGGACGGTGAAACGGATTTCAATCAGGGCATCTCCATGCGAAGTCGTTTGCGTGGCGAGTCCGAAGGGCAGCCACTCGTCACTCGTATTCATGCTCATGTTACTATTTTTTGCGTTCGCTTTGATCCGGGCCGTGCTGTTGCGGGTGATGTCGATGATGAATGGGCTTTGCGTGGTCCGGCGGAAAACCGTTTCGCCGGGCTGGCTTAGCGGAAAGCCGAGATTGGTGAGAATCTGCGCCAGAGCGCGGTTCTGGTTGCGATGCGTAAGGCGGAGCCAGGGCTGTTTTTTGAGATCGAGGTTGCGCGGATCGAATCCGGACAAAACCCAGCGTCCCGCACCCTCGGGAATATCGATGACGTTGCTCCCGTTTCTGAATACAAGGAGCGGCAGCGGCGCGCGGTAGTGGAAATTCCCCTGTCCGAGCCCTTGAAAAACACCGGTGGCGGCGTCTGGAACAGGCACCTGATTGAGCGTGACTTCGCGGATGGCTGCGGCCTCGCCTGGAAACAGGGTCTCGTACACGCCCGGATTTTTCTGTGGCAACAACACGGCGGTGCCGCCGTCGGCGACCCAGGTTTTCAACACACGGACGGCATCCGCGGCGGCGGTGTCCAGACTCCCGACAAGGGCAAGACGATACGTGGCGAGCCTGGCGGCAGCAGTGGAGGCAGTGAGGGCTGCCGGGACAATCCGGTGTATCTCCGTTTCGCTTGCTCCGAGGTCGCGGGCCAACGCGAGGTCGGCGTCATCACCCGACAGCACCAATGTCGCCGGACCCGATCCGGCGACGGGAGAGGTGGCGAGAGGTTGCAGGATGTATTCGAGCAGGTTGGTGAGCAGACGGGTGGCAACCGGATCGCCTTGCGCGACGGAGGATATGGACGCGGTGGCGTTGACGGCATCGGTCAGCGAAAGTTGCGAGTAGAGCCAGCGTTGTTGTTTGTGGCGGGTTTCGAGAAGCGGGGTTTCCCGGAGATCAAAGCCGCACTGGAGGAGCGGGGTGAAATTGCCGCGCGTGGGGATTTCGATCGAGACGGAGACAAGGGTGCCCTCGTAGGTCGAGTGATAGAGGTAGCCGTTGCGCAGCGGATCGACACCGGACGGGAGCAGGGTCGGAGTGACGCGCCAGTCCTTGAGATCGGCAGGGCTGATGTCGCGAAGAACGGGATGGCCGGGCGCGACAGGAAACACCGTGCGATGGCGAATCGGATACGTCCGGAATCCGAGCGCTTCAAGAGCCGCGCCCGTTTGCTCCATCACGAGCACGGGAACCTGCGGCGGGAGGGCGGCAAGCGCGGACGTCTGGCCGGCAAGAGCGGGGAGCGCGCCTTTTCCGATGACAAGAAGGTCACCGCCTTCCCATGCCGCGAGGCTGGTCAGGACAGCAGGCGCAAGGCCGAGTTTTCGAAAAGCGGCATGAGTTTCACTTTGTCCCGATGGATCGAATACGACAATGCGTGCCTGCCGGAGATTTTCCGACAACGGGGAAGGCCGCGGATACACTTGAAAGGAGAATGAATCGGTCGCGACAAGCGACCTGGTTCTGGCGTCCGTGACTTCGATTTCGACGCGGCCTTCGCCACGGCTCTCCACTGCGGGGGCCTGCCATTCTATCGGCAGGAGCCGGATGTCTCCGGCATCCAGCGTCAGGGAAAACGTGCCTCCGGCGAAGGGAGCGATATTGTTGTCCAGCGTAGTTTTCCAGACAATACTCAGGTCGCGTGCTGAATAACCGTCCCATATGGCGGCGATTTGTTTGGTGATTTTTTCTCCTGCCCAAAATACATGATCTTTCGTCATCGGGCGCCCTGGCGCGCCAGCGACATAAACGAGCAGGGGGCGGTTTACCTCGTAGAGCACTTCGCCGAGTGGCGTGAGTCCCTCCGGTTTTTTCCCGGTCGGCGTGGTGGAGAGCCACGGCATGGTTTCCCCGGGCCAGTAATCGGAACGATACCAGCGGTCGTTATGATAACCGGTGGTGCGCAGTTCGGTGGCAGGATTCGCGATGACCTTGCCGTTGTCACGGTTCGTCTGGCTGCCGCGATAAAACTGGTCGCTGCGCCCGAAGGGTTCGATGCCCAAGGGAACTCCCCAAGTGCGCCAGGCGCGGTAAACGGGACGGTTGCGATACGCCCAGACGGCCTGCACCTTGGCGGCGTTGGCGGCGATCATATCGGAAGCAAATTTGTGATGAGCGCCTGTCTTGGCAGCGTACCCGCCGGAAACAGGATTGTATTCGCTACGGAGTTTCAGGAGGTAGCCGGACGGATCGTTGGCATAGATTTCCGGCCCAAGATCGATGGCCGCGTATTCGGTGATCCATGGCTCGCTGTTGCCATCGGGCAGACCGTGATTGAGAAAACTGGATACGTAGGGGAATCCATGTTCGGTGGCCCCGACGGGCATGGTGCCTTCCCGTGACCAGGTGGCGGGCCACTGCTCCCATTCCTGCAACGGAGTCCAGTTAAAATAGCCCCAGATGCCCCAGGCATCACCGCTGCCACCGTCGAAGTGGGCAATGTAGGGTCGCGTGAGGTCGAGGGTTTTGAGGCGCTGCACAAAACGCCGGGCGGCGGCAAGGCGCTTGCGGGCTTCGGCACGACTGCCGGAATCGGACATGGTGCGTTCAAGGATGCCGTCCTGATCGAGTGGCGCTATGCCCCACACGTCGGGCCGGGTGGCGACGCTGTTCACGCCTTCGGAGTAATTGGCCCCGGAGCCAAAGCCGGACCAGCCGATGACGCCGGGGTGATTCGCCAGAGGTTGTATCATGTGCCGGGCAATGTAGTCGAAGAGATGCCGCTGGTTGGCTTCGCTCATGCCCGCTTCGCCAAATTCCTTGCGCACGGTGATCAGCGAATGCACGCCAAAGGGGACGACCATGATGCCCATTTCATCAGCGATATTGTAATAGTTTTCGATGGATTGCTGTGTGTTCCGTTCCTGCTCATGCACATCTCCCACGCCGGGCCGCAGAGTGCAGTTGAAACCCATATCCTTGAAAAAACTGAACTGGCGCCGCAATGAGTCGCCATCCAGCAATGGCGTGTAGAGAAGCCGCGGACGGAGGCGCAAGACATGGCCGTTGAGCATGAGGTTCTTGCCATCCACCCATATCTCGCGAAATCCAAAACGGATCGGTAATGATTCATCTGATACATGGGCGTTTTCACCTGGAGCGGCGGTGTGCGCAGCGAGCGTGAGTGTGTGGAGGCGGGGATCGTCGGGCGTCCACAGTCGCGGATTTTCCCACGGGACGACGATCCGGTTTTTGCCCGTCTGCGCGTGAACGCGAGACTGGAGTCCGCCCTGCTGAAGGACGATGTTTCCCTGCTGGTCGCGCACGGTCACAGACCAGCTTCGGGGGCCTGCGGTGGTGGACGCAACGGCGGGCGAAGAGAAGAGAACGGCGAAATTTTTTTCGCGATACGAAGGCACGACCTGGATCGTGTCGTGAACAAAGGCCGGTGCAGATGGTTCGGTTTCCAGAAAAACATCGGAAAATCCGCGGGCGGGTTCGCGGGCAAAATCCTGCATGTCGTATTGGCGAACCATTACGCCGCTTTCCATGAGCCAGGCGTTTTCGGTTTCCTTGATGGTGGCGAGGGCGCGAAGGGCGAGCTGGCCGGTCATGGCACGGAGGGGGGGGGAGGGGGCGTTTTTGGCGTCAGCCCGGATTTGTGACAGCACAGGCGTAAGATCAATGCGGCCCCCGAGTTGGTCCGTCAACATGCCGGCTCGTTTGCCGTTCCAGTAAACGACAACCGAAAACCCGCGCATTCCGGAAATCGAGAGAACCATTTTTGCGCCGCCATCGCCGGCCACGGCGGGCGGGATTTCGACATTGCGCACATACCAGAGGATGCGGGCGCGACGGGTCACATCAAGGCCGGCCCAAATGGTTTTGTCCTGGCCGTAAATCAGGAAGGGCGGTGAGTCGGGCCGCAAGAAACCGGGGACTTTGAAAAACGCCCAGTCAGCGGCTTGAGGCGCGCCGGAACCCGTCGCGGAATCGGGACTGGAAACCGAATCCGGACGGATCGCCCAGAGACCATTGAGGCAGAGGCGCGAACGGGTGGCCGAGTGTGCCTGGTCGGCGCCTTCGCCGTGCCAGTCGGGAGTCAGGGTGACGCCGTTCGCGGTGACGGGATTTTGAGGGATCTCGTAAACGGGAATCCCGGCGGGCGCGCGTCCCAACAACTCCGCAAGCGGGACGGCGGCCTTGCTCGCGGTGATGTTGCGAAACGACGCCTCCGCCGGCACCCAGGCATCGAGCGAGAAACGGAGGCGGAATTTTTCGGCGTTGTGCGGCACGGTGAATCGTCCGCTGAAATCCTTCCAGTTTTCCACCGCGGGCAGAGTGCCGCCGGTGATGCCGACGAGCCGTCTGAACGCGAGATGTTTCCCGTCACCGGACAAAAACTCCACACCGGCGCTGATGCCGAAGCGGCCTTCGGCGCCGCTTCCTTTTGCCTGAAATGCAAAGTTGTAAATCTCCCCCCCGATAGTGTCCGCCTCCTGCATCCACCAGGCATGGTCATGCGGACCGCTTCCCGATTTCCGGATCTGAAGTTCGGAACCGGATACGACAGTCCCGGCAGATTGGCCGGAGAGAGAGGGGGGGGAGGGGGGTTGGGCACTTTCGATTTTTCCTTCGCGAACGCCAACCTTGAACTGCCATTTGCCATGCGCAAGGACGTTGCCGGTGTCGCTTGTCGCTAGGCTCGCGGGCCGGATACCCGCAAACACCGGCAACGCCACGGCGACCCAAAAAGCGCGGGGAAACACGGGGATGATGGCTGACATGATTTTTGGGCTATTTTCCCCGACGGCAGCAACGGACGAGCCCGCCCAGGAACAGTCCGGCGACACCGATGGAAAGCGCCATCGTGCGCGCCTCGGGAATCGCCGTCACCGAAATCGAATCGATTTCGAGCAAGGATGCCGTGGCCACGGCCTGATAATTATTCCATGCGCCAAGCGCGAGGTAAGCGTCTTTCAAGAGGCTGGCTGTCACCAGCGAATCAAACGTGCCGGACCGGGTGTTTTGTTGCGTATCCGTAAAAAAAGCACCGCCCAGGGTCACCGTCCATTCCAGCAACTGGCTGGAGGCATTGACGCCCAGATTCCACTCGATGGAGGCGGGGGCTGCTGTAATTGCGATGTCGCTACCGGTGCCGAGTACGGAAGTCCAGGTCGTCCCCGCGCCCTGGGTGAGGTTGATGCTGTAGTTGCCGCTGGTTCGCTGCCAGATGGAGAGGGAAAGCATGCCGCGTCCATTCGCAAAACCGGCGGTAAAACCCGGATTATAGTTGGCGGTTCCCGAGTTGCCCCCGCCGGTTGCATCCTGAGTGCGGCCGATCAGGACATAACCAATATTGCGGCCGGCTGTTCCGGTTGTCGCGGCTGATCCGGGAACCCCGCCAAAAACGAGGCCGTCGAGTTTGATCGAGAACGCCTGGTCGAAGGGATTGAAATCGGCTCGCGAGCTGCGGAGCACGGTCCGCGCGTTGGCAGTGGTCACGCCGACGTCGAAAGTCGCTTTCCCATCTGCCGCGGAGGCAGGCATGGCGTTGCCGTAGGTGCCCGAACTCCAGTTCGAGAGATTGGTAAAATCGTCGGAAAAATCGACGAAGGCCGCGTGTGCGCCGGAGCCGATGCCGATGGCGCCGGATGCCAATGCGAGCGCTGTGAACGCAGTGATACGGGACAGGGAGAATGCCGGAGTGGCGGAGGAGGTTGGTTTTTTCATGGTGAAACAGATGTGGGTCTGATCGAAACGTGTACATATCCATAAACGGAATTAAAAATGTCAAGAGTTTTTATTTGGAATATTTGAAACATTGGCTGATTTCGCACTCGCCTCCCGCAGGGGCTTCGCTTGCGAAGCTCCTACGGGAGATCAGCGTACCATCCGTTAGGGGGGCATTCACGTGCGCCCGCGTCCGTGCTTTTGATATTTTAGTATCCACAAAGACGTGTTGCGGGAGAAACGGGCGGACTACGGCGAACGAATTGTCCACGCACTGAGTGCACAATTGGGGTGGACCCATTTTCGGCAGATCATCTACCTCGACGATCCGCTCCAGCGCGATTTTTGCGCGGAGATGTGCCGTATCGAAAACTGGAGCACGCGCACCCCGCCTTGGGGAGAGTGGAAAGGGCGCGTGACACGGTTCGACGAGCGGGCCGGTGTCAGCGATATAGCCAGGTATGGCGGTCAATGGTTGTGCGCAGGGGGAGGAGTGGCGCGGGCTTTTGCTACGGATGCCCTGTCTGACGAACCGGCGGCTGGCTTGCGGGATGCCCTGCTTTTGGCGGCTGGGCCCGCGCCAGACTGGCGTCCTTTTATCTTTTCCCGCGCCTTCGGCTTTTGGACTTTTGCCGGCGTTTTCGCCTTCGCCTTCGGTTTTGGTTTTACCTCCGGCTTTGGTTTTGTCTTCGGCGTTTTTTTCTCCCCGTCCGCTGGCCGGGCTGGTGGTGGCGTTGCGGTTGTCGTGTCGATTTCGATACCAAAGACGTTGCCCAGATCCTCGGCGGCCAGTGTGGCGTCGTCCGGCGCGGCATCCGCGGGGGGGGCCGCGATTTGCGAGACGCCGACAGCCGCGGCGACCAGTAATTCGTCGGGGTTCACGCCGCGCAGGGTGAAGAGCAGCCGGGGGTCCGTATCGAAACGCGCTCCGACTCCGTACAGGACAGCGGCCAGGTGTTTGCACAGATCCGCCCAGTCGGGGCACGAACAGGTTTTGTGTATCTCCGATGGCGCGGGAAACAAACCGTGGTCACGATCCGTAATGATTCTCATGACGGCGTCGGACAATTTGCCCCGGAGCAAATCCACCAGCGAGTCAATGCGTCCGGCACATTGTTGCTTGATCGCTTCCCAGCGTCCGAGGGCAAGCGGATCGATGTCGATGCCGGCCTGGTAGATGCTCGATCCGGATACATGGGCGGTGATTTTTCCCTTGCCGATTTGCAGGTCGATCACGGAGCCGTTACGCACATAGGTGCGTCCGCGAGGCAGACGGTTATCGAAGTCGCTGTATGATTCGAGATGCGCGCACCAGGCCTTGCCCCAAAAGGTCTTGGCGATGAGCCGTCCTTCTGTTTTGACCGGGGAAAAGGTTTGTCCGTTTTTCGCCGCTTTTTTGAGGGCGGCAAGCGCTTGTGCCCGGCGTCGGGCGACGGGGACGTAGGGAGCGAATCCTCCGTAGTAATCGAAGCGGGAGGAGCGGGACGGATGGCTGCGGCGGCGTGAATGATAGCTCATCGTTGCGGAATTTCCTGCGGAAAGGGAGGCGGTGGTGTCGAGCGTTTTCGGGCGCGATCCGGGAATTACACAGAGGACACAGAGAAGGCACAGAGTTCGCGGAGGCCCGTCCGGCGGATGGAGTGGTTTGTCGGCGGAAGGTTTCTGGAATTGGGGGGGGGGGAGGGAGAATGTGAAGGAGTGTGACGCGGGAGCGCCGGGGTCCGCCGGGCGGGTGGCGGGGAGCCGGGGGGTGGGAGGGGGGGGGGTCTTGGGTGTGGCGGGGGGGGTGGTGTGGGTGGGGGGGGCGCGCCCCCCCCGAACGAGCAGGAGTGGGACGCGGGAGCGCCTGGGACCGCCGGCATCTGGCCGGCACGCAGTGGAGTGGCATTGGCTGGAGTGACTGGATTGGCTGGAACGGCTGGCAGACACAGGCAG
>JAISAX010000932.1 GCA_031266495.1 Opitutaceae bacterium | reverse complement strand
GGGGAGGGCCGTTGGCTGGAAGTGCTCGGGGTCGCGGTCTGTGTGGGCGTCGGGATGGCGCTGTACGCGGGGATCGTCTGGGCCCTGCGCATCAAGGGGCGCGAGGAATTGCGGACTCTCATCCTGCGCAAGCTGCGGCGACAGTAGCGTGCGCCGCCCGGCCGGTGTTTGAAATGCCTGTTTTTCCCAAAAATCCGGCCCTTCCCCCGCGGGGGAAGGGCCGGGCGGGACGCAAAGGAGGGTTTCCCCCGCGGGGGAAAGTCCAAACTGGCAGCGGGGCCGGCTTTCGCCTGCGGGGGCAGGTCCAAACCGGACGCCGGGCAGGCTTTCCCCCGCGGGGGAAAGTTCAAACGGGCGGCCGGACAGGGTTTCCCCCGGGGGGGAAAAGGCAAAATGGACAGAAGGTGAATCGGCATGGGCGAGAGCAGACAAACGCCGCCCCTCCGCCTTTCCCGCTTCCAACTTTCCCGGCGGATGCTGTTATCGGCCGCAATGAACCTACGCATCGGCCACGGCTATGACATTCACCGGACGCTTGCCGGCAACAAGCGACCACTGGTACTGGGCGGCGTCCATTTCGAATGCGGCTTCGGGCTCGACGGCCATTCGGATGCCGATTGCCTGACGCACGCCATCTGCGACGCCCTCCTCGGCGCCGCGGGCCTGCCCGACATCGGACATTATTTCCCGAACACCGATCCAGTCTGGGAAAACATCAACTCGCAAATCCTGCTCCGCAGCGTGGCTGCCGAACTCCACGCCCGCGGCTGGGAAATCGTCAACCTCGACGCCACGCTCATCGCCGAGCGCCCCAAAATCAGCCCGCGTCTCGACGAAATGAAAACCGCGCTCGCCCGCTCCGCCGGGATCACGCCGGCGCAGGTCGGCCTCAAGGCGACGACCAACGAAGGCAGCGACGACATCGGACGCGGCCTCGCCATCGCGGCGCACGCCGTCGCCCTGATCGGCAAGTGAGTCACTGATGTTACGCGGATCGAAGGTAGGGGCTTCGCTTGCGAAGCCCGCGAGGACCTGACGCAACGGGAGATACGCCAATTCTCTCCGCCTGGCGCGGGCGTCGCAAGCGACGCCCCTACCTTCGATCCGCGTAACATCAGTGAGTCATTTATTCCTCCATGCACCTTTCCCGAAAACCAGTCGTCCTTCTCGCCGCCGCTCTCTTCGTCGCGACGCTCGCCGCGATGCTCGCCGGTTGCGGCCAGCGCGAAACGCCGGTCATAGCCGGCAACCGCACGCAGACCCTGCACCAGGGCATCCGCGCCGAACCGGCCACGCTCGACCCACACCAGGCGACGCAGGCGACGGATTATCACGTATTCTCCGCGCTCTACGAAGGACTCGTCGCCGAAGACCCGCTTGACCTGCACCCGGTGCCCGGCGTGGCGACGCGCTGGGACACCTCGCCCGACGGCCTCGTTTACACCTTCCGCCTGCGCGCCGACGCCCGCTGGTCCAACGGCGCACCCGTGACCGCGGGCGACTTTGCCGACTCGATCCGTCGCGTGCTGACGCCGGCCTTTGCCTGCGCCAACGCCCCCCACCTCTACGTACTCCAGGGCGCGCAGGCGTACCACCAGGGCAAACTCGACGATTTTTCCCAGGTAGGCGTCCACGTGATCGACGACCGCACGCTGCGCCTCACGCTCGAACACCCGACGCCAACCTTCCTCGCGCAACTCAATCACCCCGTCTGGTTCCCCCTGCACCGCCCCTCGATCGAAGCCGCCGCGACCACGCCACAAGCCTTTACCGATCGCGCCGCCCGCTGGGCCGTCCCCGGCACGCTGATCGGCAACGGCCCATTCACGCTCACCGAAGTACGCACCGGACAACGCATCACCGTCACCAAATCCCCGACCTACCACGACGCCGCCACGGTGAAACTCGCCGCCATCCACTTCCACCCCATTGAAAACCTCGACGCCGAAGAACGCGCATTCCGGGCCGGGCAACTCCACCTCACCGACTCGATCCCCCTCGGCCGCATCGACGCCTGGCGGCGCGACCACCCCGAAGCGCTGCGCATCGACCCCTACCTCGCCGTCGAATTTTACCGGATCAACACCGCGCGCCCCTTCCTCAACGAAACAAAAGTCCGCCGCGCCCTCGCGCTCGCCATCGACCGCGCCACCCTGGCCGGCCAAGTCCTGCGCGGCGTGCAACGCCCCGCCGCCACCTTCACCCCCGACGGCATACCCGGCTACGCCCCCCCCCCCCCCGATGCCCCCGCCGCCCTCCGCTACGACCCCGACGCCGCCCGCAAGCAGCTCGCCGACGCCGGTTACCCCGACGGCAAGGGCGCGCCCGTCGTGGAAATCCTGTTCAACACCTCCGAAACACGCCGCGCCGTCGCCGAGACGATCCAGCGCATGTGGCAGAACGAACTCCACATCAACTCGCGCCTCGTCAACCAGGAGGTGACGGCCACCTTCCAGGCCCGCGCCACCGGCGACTACGAAACACTCCGCTCCTCCTGGACGGCCGACTACGCCGACCCGATGACCTTTCTCGAACTCTTCACCACCACCGGCGCCAACAACTTCACCCGCTGGGAAAACCCCGCCTACGACCAACTCCTCTACCGCGCCCGGCGCACCGCCGTCCCCGCCGCCCGCGCCGCGCTCCTGCGCGAAGCCGAGACGCTCCTGCTCGACGCCACCCCCGTCATCCCGCTCTGGCACTACGCCCACGTCTTCCTGATACATCCCGCCGTGCGCGGCTGGCACCCCACCCTGCTCGACCATCACCCCTGGAAACACATCTCGCTCTCCGCCTCCGCATCACCAGGCTCCGCCCCCTGACATATGAAACACACCCGAACCGATTACCGCGGCGGCAACGCCCATATCCTCTCGACGCCCGCGCTCGAACTCGCCGTCACCACCGACGTCGGCCCGCGCGTCGTCACGCTCCGCTCCCACAAAGGCAAAAAAGCCGGCAACCTCTTCCTCACGCTCGACCCGAAGACCGAGCAACGCCTCAACGGCTACCTCCTGCGCGGCGGCCACCGCCTCTGGACCTCACCCGAACACCCCGTCCGCAGCTACCAACCCGACGACGAACCCCTCGCCGTCAAACCCCTCAAAAACGGCATCGCCCTCGCGCAACCCCTCGAACAAAAAACCGGCATCCGGAAAGCGCTCAAAATCGAGCTCACCGACGCCCGCACCATCAAGCTCACCCACGCCCTCACCAACGAAGGCCTCTGGCCCGTCGAACTCTCGGCCTGGGGACTCAGCATGCTCCGCGCCGGCGGCTACGGCGTCGTCCCCCTCCAGCCGAAAGGCGACCACAAGAACGGCGACCTCCTCCCCACCTATTCCATCGTCCCCTGGACCTACACCGACCTCTCGCAACCGGTCTGGGACCTGCACCGCGACTACATCGGCATCGACGTCCCGAAAGCGAACGCGCCGCAAAAACTCGGCATCACCAACTATCCCGGCTGGACCGCCTACTGGGTCGAAGGGACAACCTTCGTCAAACACGCGACCCTCCACCCCGGCGCCGCGTATCCGGATTTCGGTTGCGCCTTCGAGACCTTCACCGACGGCGCCATGATCGAGTTCGAGACACTAAGCCCGCTCGTGAAGCTGGAGCCAGGCGCCTTTGTCGAGCACATCGAACACTGGACGCTGCTCGACGGCCTCGCGAAACCGGACACCGACGCCGCCTTCGCCAAACTCGCCGCCGCAGTGGGCAAGTGGACAAAAACCCTCTGATAACTGACGTTACGCGTGCCGAAGGTAGGGGCTTCGCTTGCGAAGCCCGTGAGGACCTGACGCAACGGGAGATACGCCAATTCTCTTCGCCTGGCGCGGGCGTCGCAAGCGACGCCCCTACAGTCGATCCGCGTAA
>JAISAX010000926.1 GCA_031266495.1 Opitutaceae bacterium | reverse complement strand
CCCCCCCCCCCCCCCCCCCCCCCCCCCCCCCCCCCCCCCCCCCCCCCCCAATCACGAAAGGAGAATGAAGAATGGATAGAGCGCGACGAGATTGCGCAGGTACGTCCTCTTCGACTCGTCCCGCTTCGTCCCGTCAGCGCCGACGGCAATGCGCGCCGGCAGCGGCCACCAGGAGGATGCCGCCGGCAAACAGGCCGGCAGTCGAAGGCTCGGGGACAGTCGTCAACTGGCTGTACACGATCTTTATATTATCCAGGGAGATTGCGTCGGCAGTGCTGGTCCCGTGAAGATAAAAGGCAATCGTGTCAAATGTCGTGACAGGGGAACTACCGGTGTCGGTCACACTGTGCGTCAGCGTGCTCGTGGTTGTGCCGGTTCCGAAAATCCCCGTATAGGACACACTGAGACTCACTCCCGTCTCCAGGCGGGAAATCACAAATGTAGTGGCATATGTGTTACCTGAAACGAATGCGCTGGCATTGCCGCCTCCGGAACTGCCCGCTTGCGTGTGGCCGTTTCCGCTTAACGATCCTCCGATGAGTTCATTGGCTCCACTCTGATAAAAACGGATGGAACCGGACCCTCCACCCGGCGTGTCCGTGGTAAAGTATCCATTGTAGGACGACAAGACAGAGTCGTGTGTGGGAAAAAAGTCGCTCGTTTTTCGCGTGCTGTTGCTGGAGTCGAAAAGGCCAAACCGGAGACCACCTGTCGTAGTGCCGGGAGTCGTTATCCCGAGCGAAAAGGAAAGCGTCAGGCTTTCACCGACCGCCAATGAGACCATGGGCTTTGGCACCTCGGCAGAAGGTGTGGTGAAATAACCCAGAACAATGGGATTGGATACGGATCCCGTTTGCCTGAGCGCGCCATCCGTGAGCGAAAGTGTGGCGCCAGCGACAGAGCCAACCCAATTGGCGGAATCGGGCAATGACTGTCCTGTCCGGTTGCCATCGGCAAACGTGTCATTGAGCAGTATGTGCCCGGTGATTGTTTGCGCCTTGAGCGGGAGGATAGCTGCGCCTGCCAGCAGGAGGAGCAGGGACAGGATGCGGGGGGATCGGATGTTCATGGCCGTATCGGGAGGTTGCGGGTTTATTTTCCGGCGAGCGTGGCGATCAGTTCGGACGGTGTGACAAAGCGGACGTTTTCGGCGGCGAGGAAATCTACGATCTTGACGAATTCGGCCCAGCGGGCGTCGTCCCAATGGTTGGGATGCCCCTGGAGGATGACGTAGCGGCGTTTGGCCGCCGCAGCCTTCCAGTTGGCGGCAAGGTACGTGGAGTTGGGGAGAAAGAGCGGACGTTCGATGTTGATGCGCCAGACCCGGTCGAGGACGGTGATCTTGCCGGCGGCTTCGAGCGCGCGTCCGGCGTCGTCAAGAGGTTTCGGATACAGGATGCCGCGCATGTGCGGGTCATCGGAAATGACGCGCAGGGTGGTGGCGTCGAAGGTGGACGATTTGCCGCCGCCGGGAGGTCCGAACACGGCGAAGGGCGCGCCCAGGACCGCGACCGCCTGCGCCTGGGCGTCGGCAAGGCGTTTTTTTTGTTCGTCGTAATCGCGTCCGCAAAATTCCGGACGTTCCACGCCTTCGGTGTCGGTCCAGGTTTTGTGGTCCCAGGCATGGCACCAGAATTCGGCAAGCCCGCTCGCCTTTACCCCGTCGAGCCATTTCCGGTAGGGCGGTTTGGCGCCTTCAAGCGAACTGGCAATAACGCCGATGGAATACCTGAGCCGCCGCTCCTGCGCAAAGGACGCCAGCCGGCGCCAGCGCTCGGAAAGCCAGCCGCTCGGGCTGGTTCGCAGGTCGTCGAGTTTGAGAACGACCATGACAGGCTCGTCCGCCGCCGCGCCCGGCCGCCGGTCGGCGTTGTTGGCCGCCGGCTGGCTCCGGAGTGGCAGGGCGGCCAGGAAAAGGAGCGCGGGCAGGGCGGCGGTCAGGCGGAGGAGATGATGGCGAAGATGCATGGGGATGCAGAAAAAATAGGCGGGAAAGGGAATGGGTGAAGCGCCTGGCAGGCAGGAGCGCGGTGGCGGGGACGGCTCAGTATTGGGTGATGTAGGAGGCAAGGGCGGTGTCGGGGGCCAGTGATTTGACATGACCATCAGCGAAAAGGTAGTTCGCCCGGGTTCCGTGGCGTTCCGGAGAACACGAGGTGTACTCGCCAGGTTTGTCCTCCTCCGTGTTTTTCGCCCACCCGGAGGACGTGACGTTAAAAAAGTAGCGGTCACTGTCCGCGACGAGAATGGAACAACTCGGGACGTTTATGCGGGCATGGGCGAAACGACGGTCATAATTGTCTGTCGTGCTGCCGTTGATACGCGTGCACATTCCGTATCCGCCCGTGCTTCCACCGTCGCCAAACTTGGGATGGTTTTTGTAGAGCAGGACATATTCCGGGCAAAAGGCGTACGTGTCGGCACCCGTGGAGAGCTTGCTGAATGTGGCCACGCTGCGCGCCAGATACGGGGCGATTTCCACGTTCCAGTTTTTCTCGCTCCGGTTTTTTTCCGCGACCGGCACCGAGTCCGAACGAAAACGGGGTGCGGGAAAAAGATCCCGGTTGTCCGCCGCATAGAGCTGGAAGGCCACGCCGATATTCTGGAGGTTTTTGATGCAAACGGCGCTGCGCGCGGCCTTGCGCACGCGGTTGACCACCGGAAGAATGATCGCGGCCAGAACGCCGATGATCGCGATCACCGCCAGCAACTCCACGAGCGTGAACGCCCGCCTGCTTGCAATGGACCGGGAATGGAAAGAGGCATGGAATGGAAAAATCGGGGAATTCATGGAAATGTTCTTGTCACACGGGGCGCCGTCGCAAAAGCGCCAGTTCTGTCAAACTGTTGAAACCGCACCGCTCCCCCCCCCCCCCCTGCGCGGATCACCGGGAGTAACACAGAGCGGCGCCCCTACCGCCGCTCACGCTCTGCGTTGACCTCTCTTTGAGTTACCTCCCGGATCAACAGTTTGAAGCGGCGCCGGCTTGGATTGCCGGAAAATGTTCGCCAGACAGGACGGTGTTCGTTTGCCCCGCATGGGCCTCCGCACTCCGAATCATATCCGTACCACCTTCATGAATACCGCCTCGACCACATGCTTTCTCGCCGCCGCACTGCTTCCCGTGCTCGTGGCGTCCGTATCCGCAGCCACCGCCGCGCCTGCATGGCGCTCCTCGCTGTATCCGGAAAACTGGACGCCCGGCTTCGTCGACAGCGAGGGACGGTTTCTGCACGATTTCTCGTATGCCGGCTACCACCGCGGCGAGGAACCGGTTCCCGCTCCGGCAACCGGAAAAACCGGACGCCCGATCAACGTGATCGACGCCACGCAACCGCCCTACGGAGCCGATCCGGCGGGCACGCGGGATTCCACCGCGGCCATCCAGTCCGCGCTCGACGCCGCGGGCGAGGCGGGCGGCGGCGTGGTGTTTCTCCCCGCCGGCACCTATCGCGTGGCTCCTCCGGAAGGCGCCGGCGCCGCCCTCCATATCCGGTATTCCAATACCGTACTGCGCGGCGCCGGACCGGAACGGACGTTTTTGCGCAACGACACCTGGCAAATGCGCGAGAAGCACGTGGTGCGGATCAGTCCGCCGAAAGACATCTGGTGGTTCGGCGGAACGTCGGCAGGCTCGTCCAGTCCGCTCGTGCGCGATCTGGCCGGACCATCGCTGCGCGTGCCGGTGCGCGATCCG
This sequence comes from Opitutaceae bacterium, assembly GCA_031266495.1. The sequence continues at coordinate 4,280 of JAISAX010000926.1, read as the reverse complement.
CAAAAATTCGCGTCCGGCGAGCGCATCGTCCTGCGTATCGATCCCACCCCGCGCTTCATCGCATCGCTCGGCATGACGGGCAAATGGGACATCGCCGGCCCGACCGGCGACGGCAAGGTTCCCAAAAGCAAGAGCCACCGGCTCACGCTGCTCTACATCCGCAAGGTGGTCGCGGTGGAAGGCGACGAACTGGTCCTGGATGTGCCCACGCGCCTGCCGCTGCTCGTGGCCGACAACGCCCGCGTGCAGAAGTCCCCGCCAGGCGTCATTGAAGAAACCGGCGTCGAGGATCTGGCCATCGGCATGAGGCAGCACCCCGGCACGGGCGACGGACGCGGGTATCAGGAAAACGACTTCGGCAAATCCGGCACGCCGGCCTGGGATGTGCACCAGTCCCACGCGGTCGTCTTTGCCTCCGTGGAAAACGGCTGGCTGCGACACGTGCACTCGTATGCCCCGGAAGGCAACGACCCGCGCGTGCACCTGCTCTCCAACGGCGTGCGCATCGGACGCGGACGGCACGTCACCGTGGAGGCGTGCGATTTCCGGTTTCCGCAGTATCGCGGAGGCGGCGGTAACGGCTATATGTTTACCTTGCACGGCAGCGAAAATCTCGTTGTCCGCTGTCATGCCGAGGGCGGGCGGCACAACTACGATTTTGGCACGATGACGAGCAGCGGCAACGTGATCCACGACAGCGTGGCGAAGGACGGCCTGCTGTTTTCCGATTTCCACATGTTTCTTTCCGCCGCCAATCTCATCGACAACGTCACCTGCGACGGCGACGCGTTCGAGGCCACCTACCGCCCGTGGGGCGGCACGCCGGCGCACGGGGCGAGCACCACGCAGTCGGTATTCTGGAACCTGCACGGGCTGCGTTACCCCTCCGCCGAGGTCACGCTCGGCGTCGGCCCCGACGCGAAAGAGAAACCATGGACGCGCAAGCAGACGCTCGTACTGGTAAAACAGCTACGCGATATCACAATCATCGGTACGCGAGGTCCGGCGAACAAGGTGGCGGCGTGGTCGGCGGACCGGGAAAACCGCGTGCTGGTCGAGGGCGCCGGGCGCGGCGACACGCTGAAGCCGCGCTCCCTGTACCTCGACCAGCTCGCACGGCGCACGGGCGGCGGACGACCATAACCGGCTGGTGGCAAAAAAAAGGGGGGGGGGGAAACAAGCCGCAAGGGGTCAGGGCAAATCTTTACTTTTGATATTTCTGAAGAGCCTTAACCGAAGAAGGCAAGATTGTTGCCAGGGATGGCTGTATTCATTGGTAAATGATGCCGGATGCTGCGGGTTGCGGCGCGTGGAGTTCGAGTAAATCAAGGTTGAGTGCTCCCGTGGGACGGCAAAGACGGATTTCGTGTTCGCCTGTGGTGAGCGGAATCGTGGCCAGCACTGCGGATGCCCAGTTGTCGGTATCGACCGACCAGCCTCCTGTGACAGGCAGCGGAATGGTGCGGGCGGCTTCGGAGGGCGCTGCTCCGTCAATGAGGAGCGCCAGGGCAACGCCGTCCTCCGCTGTGCAGTAACGCAGGGAGAGTTGCCAGATGCCGGTGCGTGGAACTTTGATTTTCCACGCAAGCGAGTGGGCGGGGGTTCCATTGCCAAAACCGCGCACGGCCAGACCTGCGCTGGCGCCAGGTTTTTTCAGTTTGTCAACGTGCCCGCCTGTTTCCGTCAAAAAATCCTCGGCTTCCATGCGAACGGTTGTTCGCGACGGCACGGGTGAGAATGCCGCCGCGACGTCGGCGGCGACAGGCGCTCGCACGGGAATGTCGGGCAGGTTGCGATTGGGGAAGAGTGCGGCTTGCCAGCGAGCATGGGCATCGGGATCAGGTCGCCCGCGGCCAAGGAGCCATGTGTAGTGACCGGTAGATGACACAGGCAATGGCGTCGCGCGCCAGTCTTCACGGGACAGGGAAATCTCCGGAGCAGGCGTATCTTTGCCAGTCGTCGCCGGATATTGAACGTCGAGTTGCCAAAGATCGCTTCCAACTTGATCCAGCGTAACAACAGCGGCGCGGCGCACGGGTGTGAATTCGAGAAATTCTGTTTTTAGCCGGGCGACGTCCACGGCGAAAAGTCCGGCAAGTGTGTCGTTTTTATCATGACGCGTGCCCAAAAGGCGGGCGGTTGCGGAAACTTTGGCGTTGTCGTCGTTCCAGAGGGAAGGTTCGCCGTCAGCGGAACGCGCAGCGTTAAACCGGATGCGATCCGACCATGCACCGGTCATGATTTGCACGAGGTCGCCGGAAATGCGGCGGGCTTGCAGAGCGGTTTTTTGCTCCCCGGCAAAGCGGGGGGCAATGAGCGTGCGGAATTCCACGCGCCCGCCGGCTTTGCCGCCATTGGAAATTGAATACGTTTTGAGACGGTTGTCCGGGACATCGACCGCGGGGCTTCGGGGCTGTCGCGGGGAAAATGAGTGCGTCCCGACGGGCGAGACGAGAATTGAGCCGGCGGCGCCTTCGACGGATACGCCACTGGCGCCGGGTTTGGCGGAAGGCGGCACTTGCAAGAGCCACTCCACGGAGCCGTCGGGCGTGACGAGAGTCAGGTCGTCGAGGATGAGCACATAGTCGTCGCGCCGATGGAGAATGCGACGCCATGCCGTGGTGACGTCATGGCAGGCCTGCGAAAGGTCAACTTCCGCCCACATGGTTCGTGGTGTGGTGAGGAATGTCCGGGTAGTTCCGCGGGCCTGGAGATCGAAGCGTTGGTTGCGCCCGTTGACGAGCAGGGTGCTGTGCGACTCGGTGGCGTTGGAAAAGAAGGTCCAGCGCGGGCCGTCCGCATTCCAGAAGCCGTCGATGCCCTTGGCCGTTCCATAGCCGGGGGTGGTGATGAGCCAGTCGTTGCCAAAGGCGAAGGAGATGGCCCCGGCGTCGAGGTGCGAATGGGTGCGGTTGGTGTATCCGGATTTGAGCGAGAGGAGGTAGTCGGCGGGCGTCCAGCCGCTGCGGGTGTTGACGATGTCGATATCGGGGATGTGAGCATCGAGTGAGTGCGGCGAGGTGGCGGGGACGGCGGGATCAGACCAGAGCCAGTCCCAGGCCAGCACATCAAGTCCGCCGCGTGGCGCGAAAGGAAGATTGCTGGCGAGGTATTGCGCATCGGTGTCGCGGAGGCGGGAGGCAAGGCGGCGGAGGATATGATGGGGGCCGTAATAATCCTGCGCCGGGGCATCGCCCCAGGGGAGAGTGCCGCCAAGGCCGGAGGTGGAGGAATGCAGACGCCAGGAGGTCATGGCGCGGAGCCAGGGCATGTTGTAAAACCGGTCTGTATCCAGAATACCATTTACACCTTCGATGTACTGGAGGATGAAGCTGGCGCTGTAACTCCAGTAAGGGACGCCTTCAGGGTTGCTGCCGTCGGCATAGGCATGGCGGGCGACCTGGTTGAAGTTGAGTTCCGCGGCGGCAAGCCAGCGTGGAGCGTGTTCGGGGAGGGCGTCGAGAAAGGCGGCGCCGCAGATGCCGACGGCGGCCATGTCAACATGGTTGTGGTTTTCCTGATACGCGCCGCTCCACCAGATGCCGCCTTGCGCGCCACTGGCGAGGACAGTGACGCGGCGCCGGATGGTTTTGAGGATGAGCGCGCGGTCGGTCTCCGTCCAGAGATCGGGATGCCAGGCCCAGGCGATGGCGATGCCGCGAGCGAGGTGGGCGGCGGCAAGGTCGAGGTTGGTGGCCCAGCGGGAGACGCCCCATTGCGGGTAATTGCAGGCGGCCAGCGTGAGGTCGCGCAGACGGGCGCGCATGGCGTCACGTCCGGGGTTGTCTTCGATGGTGGCGACCAGGGAGAGAAAGACGAGTTGGTCGCCAAGGGGACGCATCCAGAGTTCCTGTTCGCCGTCGTTGAGGGTTTCCCTGGTGCGTTGGATGGCTTGCGCAGGCGCGATGTAATCAGGGATGGGTTCGGCGAGGAGACGTCCGGCGCGGGCGAGGAGGTTTTTGCGCGTGGCGGCAAGCCTGGGATCGGTGGAACGAATACGGGCCATGAGACGTGCGCGGCCATCAGGCCCGATGCCGGGGAGGACGTTGGCTTCGTGCGCATGTCGGCGCCAGGTGTCCGCGTTGGCGGCGGCGTGGGCTTCGATTGCCTCGTGCGTGACGGGATCCCAGCGGGCAGCCAGGGTGGCTCCGGACGCAAGGGACGGAAACAGCGCGAGGAGAGCGAGTGCGGGGAAGAGCAGGCGCATGGGAGAATCGTGTGTGTGTGGGGGGGGGGGGGGGGGGGGGGGGGGGCGGGCAAACGGGGTTTGGGGGTGGGGG
>JAISAX010000921.1 GCA_031266495.1 Opitutaceae bacterium | reverse complement strand
GCGGCGCGCCGCGGCCCCGGGCCCCGCTCGCCCCGCGGCGGTTTGCGGGTCGCCCCGGGCCCGCCGCCGCCCCGCCGCCGCTCCGGTTCCCGTCTGCGTAACATCAGTTTTAAATTCTTGGCTGAAGCCTGGCGCGGGCGTCGCAAGCGACGCCCCTACGGTCGAGCCGCGTAACATCAGTCAATCAAGAAAGAATGTTCCGTGTGACGGAGCTGCTGGCGGCCTTCGCCTTTCCGGTTTCTGGCCCTCGACTGGATACACGCAACGGTGGGGGCTCGGGAGGAAAACGTAATCCACTACATCCTGATTGACGGCGGAGCGGGTTGCGGAGGAACTGTCACCCCATGTCCAAGGCTGCCTCACGCGTTACTGTCCGCGATATTGCCGCAGAACTGGGCCTGCACTTTACCACGGTGGCCGAGGCGTTGCGCGGCTCCCGGCGGATCAGTCGCGGCACCCGCGAGCGCGTGCGGGCCACCGCCGACCGGCTTGGTTATCGCCCTGATCCCGTTCTTTCCGCCCTGTCCGCCTATCGCGCCCACAAGCAGCGACATCGCTTGCAAGGCGTGCTGGGCTGGGTCCACAGCCATCCGTCAAAAAATCATTTTCGCAAAATCGCAGGATTTTATTCGCGCTGTTGGGAAAGCGCCGGAGCACGCGCCCGACAGTATGGTTTCGAAATGGAAGACATCTGGTTGAGCCAGCCGGGCATGACGATTCCGCGAATCGTGCAGATCATCAAGGCGCGCAATATTTCCGGCCTCCTCATTGCTCCCCAGCCGCTGGGGCATGGTCACATCGATTTTCCCTGGGAGAATTTTTGCGCTGTGCGTATCGGCTACAGCTTGCGCAACCTCGCGTTGCCAATGGTCGCTCCCGATCAGTTTCACAACACCTTTTTCCTCTTTCAGAAACTGGCGGAACGCGGATATCGCCGTATCGGTTTTGCCTGTCCGCAACTGGTTGATGAACGCGTTGACCACGGTTTCTCGGGAGGATTTCTGGCCGCGCGCGAGCAATCCGGCGCGACCGGGAAAACCCTGCCGCCGCCGCCGCTCTTCCTGGATGCGGACAAGGACGGCAGCGCGCCGGCCTTTCTCGCCTGGTTCGAACGCCACAAGCCGGATGCTGTCATGATGGTGCCGGGTTATGTCTATCACCCTGCGCTTCTCAAAGCCGGCTGTCGCGTGCCGGGGGATGTCGCCGCCGGGTGGATCAGCACGTCGAATCATGACGGAGCCAACCGGATCGGGATCGACGAAAACGGGCAAAAGGTGGGCGAGGCCGCGGTCGATATGCTGGTCGCGCAAATCAACGGCAACGCCATGGGCATCATTCCGTATTTCCGCAAGACACTGATCGACGGTATATTTGTCGATGGAGACACAATATGATTTCCCCGGAAACACCACCGCCACCGCCACCGCCGTCGCCGTCACCGTACGCCGGGGGGGGGGGAGGAGAGGGGAGGGGAGGGGAGGGGAGTATTCCTACAATTATGGCGGTATCCCTCTTGTCCCGGTCCGGTCGTCCCGTTGATTTTCGTGTTTTTTGCAAAAGACAAATCCCGTGAATATCCGGAAAAGCATTACGTTTTCAATCTTTCGTCCATTTGAATGTATTTTTTGGATACAGGTTCTTGTGTCGTGCACCGCGCCTCTGTTTGCCGCCGGCGACTGGAGTCCGCCGTCGCCGGAACGCATCCGGGAAATCGCCGCCATGCTGCCGGAGGAACCCGCGGCCTGCGGACCCTCGATCCGCGACCGGGCGGCCTGGACGGAGTTTGCCGCGCGCGCGGAGCCGCTTGTGCGCGAGGCTGACCTGCTCCTGGAGCAACCGGTCCCTGAACTGCCCGATGAACTCTATCTCGACTATTCCAGGACAGGCAACCGCACCGGCTACCAACGCCCCTACGGACTCCGCAGCTACCGGCTGTTCATCTTCGCGCAGGCCGAATGCGCCACCGATACGGGCCGTTATCTGCCGGCTCTCGAAGCAGAGTTGCGCGCCATCCTGGCGGAAAAAACATGGGTGCTGCCCGCGCATGACTCCAAACTGAAAACGTTCAATGGCGAATCCGTGAACGTGGACCTGGGCGCGGCACACCGCGCGGGCACCCTTGCCGTAACGCTTTCCTGGTTCGGCGACCGCCTGCCGGCGGACCTGCGCAAGCAAACCCTTGCGGAACTGGACCGCCGTGTATTCGCGCCCTACCTGCGGCGCATCCGCACGGGGGAGGGGCCTTGCGGCTGGGTCGAGAGTGACAATAACTGGAATGCCGTGTGCAACGCCGCCGTGGCCACCGCGGCGCTGGCCGTCATCCCCGACCGCGCCATCAGGGCGGAGATTGTTGCCGGCGCCGAAAAATCGCTCGCGAAGTATTTTTCGGGATTTACCGACGACGGCTGGTGTCGCGAGGGTGTCGGCTATTGGAACTACGGGTTCGGCCATTACGCGCAACTGGCGGAGGCCGTGCTCCGGGCCACGGGCGGCAGGCTCGATCTGTTTGCCAATCCCAAGGTGCAAAAGATCACCGCGTTCCCGGCCAATCTCGAAATGGACGCCGGACTTTCCCCCTCGTTCGGCGATGCGAGGCTCTATCCTGTAGCTGATAAATGGATACTCGGTCTGACGTCCGCCCGCCTTGGCTGGACGCCGCCTGGCGGACAACCGGAGCCGCCCGCCGTGCGCGCGCGGGGAGCGGGGCCTCTCGGCAGTTCGCTTTATACCGCCGCGATCAGGGATTTTCCTCTGCCCGCTGCCGGTCGGCAGGCGACGCCGTCCTCCTCCCCTCCCGCTCCTCCCGCTCCTCCCGCTCCCGATCCGTTGCGCGGGTGGTTTCCCGATGGCGGAGTGCTTGTCTGCCGCATGGCCGCGGGTAGTAGTGAAAAAACGGATGCGCGTGGTTTTTCCGCCGCGTTCAAGGGCGGTTCCTCGGCCAGGGGATTTGGCAATCACGATCATCACGATCTGGGCCAGTTTGTCGTCGCCATCCGGCGGCGCGCCCCGGTGGTGGATCCCGGCGCGGAGCCTTACACCGCGCGCACGTTCAGTCCGCGACGTTTCGAGAGCGAGATGATCAATTCTTTCGGCCACAGTGTGCCTCGTGTGGCGGGCCAGCTCCAGCGCGCCGGCGCGAAAGCCAGGGTGCTGGCGCACGCATTCAGCCCGCTGGCCGACACGCTCACCCTCGATCTCCGTGACGCCTACGACGTGCCTTCGCTCGTGAAGCTGGAGCGCACCTTTGTGTTTTCCCGTGAACGCGGCGGCAGCGTCACGATCACGGATCACGTGGAGTTTTCGAGTCCCGAAACATTCGAGGGCGCGGCCATCACCTATGGCTCGATACGGGAATTGTCGCCCGTCGCCCTGACGCTCACCGAGGGGCCTGCGGCCCTGCGGGTCGAATTTGCGTCGGATGCGGGCGAGCCTGTCCTTTCGCAGAAACGCATCAACGTCCGCTTCCGTCGCAAGCCGGTGCGCATCGGAGCCGCCTTGAGGGAACCGGTGATATGCGCCACCTTCACCTGCCGCATCACGCCGGACGAGCCGGCCACTCCGGTCAGCTTTGTCGAGGACACGCCCCGTTTCCCGGACGGCCTGCAACCCGATTTCTCGCAAGCCTGGCGGGTGGAGGCGGAAACCGTGGCAAGCCAGGCGCGCGGCGCCGCCACGATGATTTCGCGGGCCGATGCATCGGGCCAAGCGCTGGGCAAATGGGCGGATCGCGGACATGCGCTGACATGGCGCATTGGTATCGAATCACCGGATACCAGCAGCGCGCATGGCATTCGTATTCGTTACCGCACCGGTGAATCTCTCGACACGGCCATCGGACTCCGGATCAACGGGCAGGATTTTGACGAGATGTTGCTCCCGTCCACTCTCGATCAGGGGGACCGGACCGGTGAATGGAACGAGGCATGGCTGTGCAGCCGGGGCACGGCGATTTCGGCGTCGTTGCGCGCCGGAGAAAACGACATCCGCCTCACCAATCGCAGCGGTGGCGAGGTGATGCTCGACTGGCTGGAACTCGTGCCGATGAAACCCGGTTCGTAACTGACGTTACGCGGATCGACCGTAGGGGCGTCGCTTGCGACGCCCGCGCCAGGCGGAGAGAATTGGCGAATCTCCCGTTGTGATCAGGTCCTCACGGGCTTCGCAAGCGAAGCCCCTACGTGCGGGGCGGGAGGGGCGTGCGGGGCGAAGTCCGGCGTCGTGAACGCCGGACGCAACTGGTTCCTACAATTATGAAAGAATGTCTGTTGTCGGCGGAGCTTCGCCCGATTCTTGTATATATGCATTTGAGCCACACATCATGAAAAACAAATCTCTCCTGTTCGTTACCGCCGTCACGCTGGCAACTTCCGTCGTGGCGTCGCTTTCCGCCGCCAGCTATTATTTGCAGGCCGACATGCCCGCAGGCCACCACTGGAATCAGACGGATTACTGGTATGCCAGTCCCTCCGATCCGGAGTCTTCCCACCCGGCGGCAATGAAGGATAACGAATTTTTCCTGAACGGAAAATCCATGCGCGCCGCCAACGATCCGGTTTTTGGCGGAGCGACCCTCACCAATGATGTCGCAGGCGGAAGCATTCGTGTGCAGCGCAACGTGACTCTCGGCACATTCAGCGTTTTGGCCCAGGGCAATGTTGTTTTGGGCAACGCTACCGATGCGTTTTCCCTCACGGTAACGAACCTCGCCCTGAAGGCTCCGCTCAATCTCCGGGGGCCAGGCAATGCCACCGGAAGCCTGACGCTCGATGTGGGGACGTTGACGGGGTCCGGCGCTCTTGTTGTCGGAGGAGGAAGCGGCGGCAGCAGTCCATCGGCAAATTCCATCGTGAAACTCTCGGTCGCGAATGCCACCGCGTTTACCGGGACGATTTCGTTTGTCACGGGGAATCTGGTTATTGCCAGTGCGGCGGATTTTTCCTCGGCCACGCTTTCGCTCACGGGCACAGTGACATCCACCGTCAACCTTGCCAGCGATGTCATTTTCGGCTCGGTGGTCGGCGCAGGGTTTGGCGACTCGTTTACCTCGCTGGCCGCGGGCAAGTACTCGGCGACGGAATTGAATGCCCTGGTCGGCAAGGAGGTTTTTACGGGAAGCGGCCAACTCACGGTCGCCGCCCCGGTTCCGGAGCCCGCCGTGTTTGTCCTCATTGCCGGCCTTGGCGCGCTGTCCGTGTGCCTGTTCCGGAGGCGTCAGGGCTGGGTGGGGGGGGGGGGGGGGGGGGGGGGGGGGGGGGGGGGGGGGGGGGGGGGGGGGGGGGGGGGG
>JAISAX010000912.1 GCA_031266495.1 Opitutaceae bacterium | reverse complement strand
CTTTCCGCAGCCCGCAGCCCGCAGCCCGCAGCCCGCAGCCCGCAGCCCGCAGCCCGCAGCCCGCAGCCCGCAGCCCGCAGCCCGCAGCCCGCAGCCCGCAGCTAATGGCGTGGCGCGGGCTTTTTCCGCCAAACGCCCGCTTCCGGTTCGTCCCGCCGCCGGACGCGCATGGCGTACCCCCTTCCGGATAGCCTCGTCGTCCGCAACCGGAACCTTGTCCGGTGCCCCGTTATGCATTCCGGCCATCGCCGGAACCTTGCCCGGCACGCCGTTATGCATTCCGGCCATGGCCGGAAGCCTGTCCGGCACGCGGTTTGCCCTTCCGGCCCGGGCCGGAAGGGCAAACCGCGTCCGGTTCCGGCCAACACCTGCGGCCAGAAAGGCCCCTGACCCGACATCCTCTCCGCCATCATCCCCTGACGAGCAAAACGCTGAAATCTGAAATCTGAAATCTGAAAAACCGAAATGCTGAAATCTCTGAAAACATCATGAAAAACAGGATCAAAAACAGAATCCATAAAAACCATGCCGCCGCGCTGCTGGCGGCGCTTGCGCTGACGGGGGCCGCGACGACCTTCGGAGCCGACGTGGGGACCGATTACCTGACCGATCCCACGCTGATGGTGAAGGTCGGCGATACCGACAACGCGGCGGACTCCACCACAGGCAACCTCTACGGAGCCGTTGCCTACGAGTACCAGATAGGCAAATACGAGGTGACGAACGCGCAGTACGCGGCGTTCCTCAACGCGGTGGACAGCACCGGAGCGAACACCCTCGCGCTCTACAACACCAGCATGAGCAGCAGCGCCTACGGCGGCATCACCTGGAGCGGCTCCGCCTATGTGGTGAAAGCCGGGTATGACCTGAAGCCGGTGAACTACGTATCGTTTTACGATGCGATGAGGTTCACGAACTGGCTGACGACGGGGACCACGGAGACGGGGGTGTACAACCTCCTCGGAGGAACCGCGGAACCGGGCAACGGAACCAGCGTGACGCGGACACTGGACGTGATCCCCGGCACGCTATGGGCGGTAGCCAGCGAGGACGAGTGGTATAAAGCCGCCTATTACAACGGAGACGGCACGTATCGCATGACCCCGGTGACCGACACGCTGGCCGCAGGCACAAACGCGAACGACGGCACGGCGAACTACAACGACGAAGGCTATGCGTTCCCCAGCCCGTATATTACGGAAGTGAACCACTACGACCTGGTGAAAGGAGCGAGTTCATTTTACGGAACGTACCAGCAGGGCGGCAACGTGTATGAGTGGAACGATACCATTGTAAATACCAATGCCCGTTGGTTGCGTGGCGGTGCGTTCAGCAGCAACGTCAACCACCTCGCGTCCTCGGCGCGCCTCAATCTCGCTCCGGCCCTTGAGGCCAACTACATCGGTTTTCGCGTGGTGGCGTTGTCCAGCCTTGCGGCCGTGCCTGAGCCGGGGGCGTATGCTGCTGCGACGGGACTGATAACGCTTGTGATTGGAGTGGGGGGACGCCGTGGCCGCCGCACCCGCAGTTGAGCGGATCGACATGGCACGGTTTTTTTCCGCCAATCCGCCAATCGCCCGTGCCACAAGGTTACACCTGTGGTCCGGCAAATCTGCGTTTCCCCCTTTACTCGGGGAGGCACCGGGCCAGATTGGGGGCATGACTCTTGATCTCCCCCTCCTGGCCGGGTTTATGGGCATCGGCGGTACCGAGCTGATTGTCATTCTCGTCATTGTGCTCCTGCTCTTTGGCGGCGCCAAATTGCCGGCGCTGGCCCGCGGTCTGGGTCAATCGATCAAGGAGCTCAAGAAGGCCCAGGTCATGGACGATGACGAGGACGGCAACGGCAACGACCGGAAAAAAAAGACGGAATCGCAGAAAAATCCGTTTACCAACTGATTTTACGCGGGCACGTCCCCCCCCCCCCTCTCGTCCCTCCCCGTCGCCCCTGTCGATACCCGACGATCCGCGTAGCATCCGTTACCAGGTGAAGTCACGCAACTGCGTGGAATATGCGCCGCTCACCCGCCGGTCGCGGCCCTGTGGAGGAGAATGAGCACGTCGCCGAACTGCAGGCGGAACCCGGGCGCGGGCGTGAACTCGAGCCCCTGGCGTTGTACCCGGGTAACCACGACATGGTGCTGCGCGAAGATCGAGAGGCCGGCCAGCGGTTTGCCGAAAACCGCCGGCTTCGGCGCCGATCCACAGGGCGACGATGGCGACGCCGAGCAACACGATAGCCGCAGCAAACCCGTTGAGGATCAGCCCGAACTCGCGCCCGAACTCGAGGACACCGTGCCACCGGGGCCGGGATATCCGGAAAAGGATAACCATGAGGGAGCTTCGCCGGAGCGGAAAACCGGAGAGACAAAACCGTGAGCGGATCACCCTGACCAAGGGAAAACTCTCCCGTGCCACTCCGGCGCCTCCGCCCCCGGCGAAGTCCTCAAATTGCGGATGCCGGGACGGATTGCGGCCCCGCGCAGTCGCTTGCGGAGCGAACGGGGCCGGCCCGGCGAAAACTGTGAACGAACATCGAACAACGAACGGCCACGAGGTGAATCCGGCTGGCGGGAACGGCGCGATCTTTTTTTGGCACCATTATGCCAGAATTAGCGGAGATGCGTGGCGCATTGACCGGCGCTTATTGATCTGCCTGATTTTGTGGCTGTGTCACCGATCACCGCCCAGGGGAAACGCCTTCATGCCACACGCCAGCGCGCCGCCATCGCCGAAGTCATCGCCGGGGCGGCCGGGCCGTTGACCGCCGAGGAGGTATGGACGCTGGCGCGCCGGCGGTTGCCGCGCATCGGATTGCGGACGGTGTTTCGCAATCTCCAGGAGCAGGTCGAGGAAGGCGCTCTGGCCCGGGTGAGCTTTCCCGGCCAGCCGACATCCTACGAAAAGCCAACGCCGCGGCATCATCCGCACTTTTATTGTCTGAGGACGGGCCGGATCTTCAGCCTCGACTGCGAGACGCCGGACGTGCGTGCGCAATGCCCGTTGCCGCCGGGTTTTGTGGCGGTCGGCTGCGAGGTGACGATTTTCGGATACAGCGCGGGTGCGACCGCCGGGGCCATCGGCGCGGCCGGAGCCGCCGGAACCGCCGGGGCGACGGAGCCGCCTGCGCGGCAGGCTGTCCGTCGCGGACGGAAGTCCCCGAAGAAACCGTAAGCCGCAGCCCGGGCCGGTCCCGGGCCTTACTCGGGCGGGGTTTCCCCCCCCCCCCCCCCCCCCCCCGATCCCCCGAATTTCGCCGCTTGAAAGCTGCGGACCACCGTCCACGCTGGGCAATTTCATCCGACGCTCGCCTCTCCGTACCGCCGGACGGCAGGCGCACTTCACCGCACTCATGGACGTTTCGCTCACTCGCAATTTCTGCATCATCGCCCACGTCGATCATGGCAAGACGACGCTTTCCGACCGCCTGCTTGAATACACCAACACCGTCGCCCAGCGCGTCATGACCGACCAGCACCTCGATGCCATGGACCTCGAACGCGAACGCGGCATCACCATCAAGAGCCATCCGGTAACGATGCACTACCCCGCGAAGGACGGCCACCGCTACAAGATCAACCTCATGGACACCCCCGGCCACGTGGACTTTTCCTACGAAGTCTCGCGTTCGCTGGCGGCCTGCGAGGGCGCCGTGCTCCTCATCGACGCCGCCCAGGGCGTCGAGGCGCAGACCGTGGCCAACGCCCACCTCGCCACCGCCCAGGGCCTCAGGATTATCCCGGTCATCAACAAGATCGACCTCCCCTCGGCCAACCTCGATCTCTGCACGCAGCAGCTCGAGGACATCCTCATGATCCCCGCCGAGGAGGCCATCCTCGCCAGCGGCAAGTCCGGCATCGGCATCGAGGACATCCTCGAGGCCGTCGTCACCCGCATCCCCCCCCCCCCGCTGGGCCGAGTATCCGCAGACGCGCGCGCTCGTTTTCGATTCGCTCTACGATTCCTACCGCGGCGTCATCACCTACGCCCGCGTCTTCTCCGGCGCGCTCAAGGCCGGCGATCCCATGGTGCTCATGAGCACCGGCCAGCGCGCCGAAATCAAGGAAGTCGGCGTGTTCACCCCGAAGATGACCCCGCTCGACGCGCTCGGCGCGGGCGACGTCGGTTATCTCGTTTCCAACATCAAGGACACCTCCGAAATCAAGATCGGCGACACGGTGACGCTCGCGCGCCAGCCCGCCACCGGGATGCTCCCCGGTTACAAGGAAGTGCGCCCGATGGTGTTCTGCGGCCTGTATCCGCTCGAATCCAGCGACTACGAAAAACTCAAGGCCGCGCTCGGCCGCCTCCGCCTCAACGACGCCGCGTTCCTGTACCAGTCGGAAAGCTCCGTCGCGCTCGGCTTCGGTTTCCGCTGCGGCTTCCTCGGCCTGCTCCACATGGAGATCATCCAGGAACGCATCCGCCGCGAGCACGACGTCGAGATCATCTCGACCTATCCGAGCGTCGTCTATCGCGTAAAACCTCACGGCAAGGACGAGATCGAGGTGGACAACCCAGTGATGCTGCCCGACCCCGGCACCATCGATTACATCTCCGAGCCCACCATCAAGGCCGCGATCCACATCCCCAACGAGTCCATGGGCGACATCCTTGCCCTCGTCATGGAAAAGCGCGGCACCGTTGACCACACCGACACGCTCGACGCCACCCGCGTGATGCTCACCTGCATCCTTCCGCTCAACGAGATTCTCGTCGATTTCAACGACCGTCTCAAGAGCGTCACCCACGGCTACGGCTCGATGGACTACGAACTCGGCGAGTACCGCCCCGCCGACCTCGTCAAGATGGACATCCTCATCAACGGCGATCCCGTGGATGCCTTTGCCAGCATCGTCCACCGCGACAAGGCCGAGGGCAAGGGCCGCGAACTCTGCGAGAAACTCGCCGACATCATCCCGCCGCAGATGTTCAAGGTGGCGATCCAGGCTGCGCTCGGCGGAAAAATCATCGCTCGCGACAACGTGAAGGAGATGCGCAAGGACGTCACCGCCAAGTGCTACGGCGGCGACATCAGCCGCAAAAGAAAACTCCTCGACAAGCAGAAAGAAGGCAAAAAGAAGATGAAACAGATCGGCAAGGTCTCCATCCCCCCCGACGCCTTCATCCAGGTGCTGAAGAACTGAGCGACGACACCCGTAAAACCCGGAACACCTCTATCCATTATCCATCCATGACCGAAAAAGAAAAATCCCACGCCGGGCTTCTTTATAACCCCTACGTCCCGGAACTCAGTGCCGCTCGTCTTTTGACGACCGGAAAGCTGCATAAATACAACAAGCTCCACCTGAACAAAATCAAAAAACGCGAGGCGGTTTTGCGGACGATCTTCGGGCGTGTCGGCAAAAACCCGAACGTTCATAATCCGTTTTACTGCACCTACGGCACCAATACCACCGTCGGCGACAACTTTTTTGCCAACTATAACTGCAAATTCATGGACAGCGGCAGGATTACCATCGGCGACAACGTTTTTATCGCTCCCGACGTAAGCATTATCACGGAAGAACATTCTTTTGATGTGGAGGAGCGTATAAACGGCCTTGAATACACCCACCCCGTTACCATCGGCGATAATGTGTGGCTTTGTGCCGGCGTCCTGGTTTTGCCGAGCGTAACTATCGGCAAAAACAGCATTATCGGTGCGGGAAGCGTGGTGACAAAAGACATTCCCGAAAACAGTTTGGCCGTCGGAAACCCGTGCCGGGTGATACGAAAGATATAATCCGGAATTGGGCCGCGACCGGAGCGGTTGCGCTTGCGCCGGGGGGGCGCTCCGGTCTTCCCGCACGCCGGGCGATCGCCTCAAGGAGGCGTCTCCACACGAGAAAGACAATCCAGCAGACCAGCATGGTGACGAGCGTGTGGCTGAGATAATGAACACCCCGCATTTGCTGATAGAGCCCCATCGTCCAGCCCGCGGCGAGGCCGACCGAGAGACCGAGGATTCGCCCCCGCCGCGTGACGGCCAGCCCCGCCAGGCTCATCAGTGAAAAACCGCCGCTGGCATGACCGGCGGGAAACCCCTTGCTGCGTTTCGCCGGGCGTTCCCCCTCCGGAAATTTTTCGAAAAGCCGGACGTAAGGGACATCCCCTCCGTATCGGCGAATAGCGCACGGATAATGAATGTTGGTCGTGGCCTTGCCAACCCCCACCAGCGCGGGAGCGGTTGCCAGCGTGGCCACAACCGCCAGCAAATCGCGACGCCGCGCCGCAATCAGCGGCGTCAGCACACCCGGGAGGAGCCGGCAAAGGCGAAGACGCGCGCGCGCGGGCAATACGGCGAACAGAAACAGCAACGCCGTGAAGACAATGATCACGACCTTGATGCCCGAGTAAAAAACCGGCTTCAGCACCGGGCGGGCTCCGTCGATCATCCAGCGTCCGGTCGTGAAATCGAAAAACAGGTCCTGCACGCGCAGATCGAGATACGTCAGGTCGAAGAGCGCGATGATCGCCGCCAGCGCAAAAAATGACCACACGATCACCCGGGGACGAAAGAGGGGCGGTGTCATCGGGTGGCGGAAAGGGCGCTGTCCGCAACGGCACGAACAGCAGGAACCGCGGGGACAGCAGGCCCGCTGCTCATCGGGAAACCGGCGGCATGTTCGACGTATCTGTTTCGTCCGTACGCCTCGCTCCAGCGCGTCTGGTCGGAGGCCGGGACGGCGCGGTAACGCCCGTGCCGGTAAAGCCAGGACGCCGTCTGGTAATACGCGATGGCCTCGTCCCGACGGCGCGTATCGGAGGCTTCCGGTGTCAGCCGCGCGGTGGCGGGATCGTAGGCGTACTGGTGCACGCCGCGCAGCGGGCTGAGCACGGTCAACTGGCCCGGCTCGTAAAAGCCGAGTTTCTGGTAATTGCCGATCAGGGCACGCCAGCCGCCCGCATCGGCGTTGTCGGTGTTTCCGGCACGTCCTCCGTCGTCGCCGCGCATGACATCCCGACCGAAAAAACGCGTGGCGTAGCTCCACCCCAGGCGACCGAGCAAAGTCGGCGCATAGTCGATCTGGCTGGCAAGCCGGCTGACGCGGCCGGGCGCGATCTGGCCGCCCGGCGCATAAATGATGAGCGGGATGTGGTAGTTCCGGACCGGCAATTCGGTCTTGCCGGCCGAGGACGCGCAGTGATCGGCCACGATCACAAAAACGGTATTGCGAAACCAGGGACGCGCGGACGCCTCCCGGATAAACTCGCCAATCGCGTAGTCGGTATATTTTACCGCGCCGGCCCGGCCCGAGGTTTTGGAAGGCAAATCGATGCGCCCTTCGGGAAATGTGTAGGGGCGGTGGTTGGACGTCGTCATCACGAAATAGTGAAACGGCTGTCCGGCGACGGCGGCGGCGTCGGCCTCGCGCAGCGTCCACTGAAAAAGGTCCTCGTCGCACGCGCCCCAGGCGTTGGCGAAGGCGATGTCGCGCTTGTCCACGGAGGCGCGATCGATGATCCGGTAACCGTTGCCGCCGAAGAAGGCGTTCATGTTGTCGAAATACCCGTAGCCGCTGTAAATGAACGCCGTATCATATCCTCGACTACGAAAGACGGAGCCGAGGGTGAAAAGGCCGGCGTTGGCGGGACGCTTGACGAGCGATCGCCCGGGCGTGGGCGGCAGCGAAAGCGTCAGGGCTTCCATGCCCCGGTCGGTGCGGTTGCCGGTGGCGTAGAAGTTTTCGAAGTAGAGGCTTTTCGGGATCAGCGCATCGAGATTGGGCGTGAGCATGGATTTCGGGTTGACCGCGCCGAGGAACGACGCGCTGAGGCTTTCGACCGTGATCTGGATGACGTTGGGGCGCTGCTCGGGGCCAGTGCCCGGACCGGGACGCGACCCGGAGACGAAGCGCAGGGTATCACGCGCTTCGGGCGTCCCGATGGGCGTGCTGCCATCGCGGGCCAGTTCGCGGTGGAGAATGCCGAATGCCTCGTCGTCGGGCAACGTCGCGTAGAACCGGGCGTAATCGAGCTCGTTGTTGCGAAACGCCGCAAAGAGCGACCAGAGGCCATTGCGCGCCAGTTCTCCGTTGTAGGTATTTTCAAATGACGGCAGGCGGCGCGAGTCGAGCGCGACGGCGGCCAGCGCGGTGGCGCCGATCCATCCGGCGGAGGCAAGCCAGCGCCGTCGCGCGGACGCGGCGGGCGCATCGAGCCAGAGCGCCACGAGGCCCGTGCGGGCGAGCAGCCACGTCAGCGCGCCGGACGCGAGCGCGAGCCAGGCGAAAATTGCGGGCATCGGATAGGACTCGCGGATGTTGCCGATCACTTCCTGCGTATAGACGAGGTAATCGACGGCGATGAAATTGAAGCGCACGCCAAACTCATCCCAGAAAAACCACTCCGCCACGGCGCCGAAAAGTAGCGCTCCGGTCACTACAGCCAGCGCTCCGCAGGCGGCGGCCCGCGTCCAGCGCGCCGCCCCGCGCCAGGAAAAGACGCGCGCCGGCAAGGCGCCCGAAACGAGTGCGAAGGGCGCCGCGACGAACAGGCCCGCGCCCGCGTCGAACACCAGTCCGGTCAGGAACGCGCCGGCCAGCGAACCGTTCCAGTCCACTTGCCGGGCGGCCTTGAGCAGCAGCGCCGTCCGCGTGAGAAAGGCCACCGCGATGAACAACAAAAACACCAGCGTCGCCCCGCCGTGGCGGCAGGCGATGATCCGGCGGCAAAGACCGCGCAAACGGGAAACCGGGGAGGCCGGCGAAGCGAATCCGGAGGCGGAAACGTCGGATGTTGCAGGATCGGCAGATGGCATGATGTGACTCCGCCACCCTGCCCGATCTGCATGAACGCCCGATGAAGCGGAAATGAATTTCCGTTAACCTGACATCTCTCTCTCCGCCTCTCGGGGGGGGGGGGGGGACCACACATCATCTGATAGCCGGTGCCCCGGATCGTCTTGATGAGGGGCGACGCCACGCCGGAACCGCCGACATTGGCCACCGGTTCGAATTTCTGACGGAGGCGGCGCACATACACATCAATGAGATTCGTCTCCATGTCCCAGGAGGCTTCCCATACCTTTTCGGCAATGAGCGTGCGCGTGAGGACGCGGCCGGCGTTTTGCAAAAAAAGTTCGAGCAGCGCGAATTCGCGGCTGGTGAGTTCGACGGGCTGGCCCGCATGCGTGACCGTGCGAGCCAGCAAATCGAGCCGGATGCCGCGATGTTCGAGAAGCGTCGTGCGGTTGCCCGGGCTGGCGCGCCGCCGCAGGAGTGAACGGATGCGCGCCAGCAGCTCCTCGATGCTGAACGGTTTTGGCAGATAATCGTCGGCGCCGAGATTGAGTCCGTGAATGCGGTCGGAAACGGCGTCGCGGGCGCTGAGAATCAGCACCGGCTCATCGAAGCCGGATGCCCGCCACTGCCGGAGCAGGTCGAGCCCGTCGCCATCGGGAAGCCCGAGGTCGAGGATGATCGCATCGTAAGGAGATTCGGCGAGGGCATCGCTGGCCGCCGCGCAGGTGCCGGCGAGGTGCGGGGTATAGTACTGCTCGGCCAGGGCACGCTCCACAAACTGGCCGACCTTGCGCTCGTCCTCGACGATCAGGATTTTCATAAGATCGGCATACAACCCGCAGCCGCTCGAAAAATGAAGCCCGAAGACACGCCGCCCCTCCCCCCCCCCGCATTGTCTGTCTATGAATATGAACTACAAAAACTCCCGGAGGCGGATCGCTGGCATCCGCCTCCGGGAAAGCGCTCAGCCGCGCGCGCCGCGATAACGGCGCAACGCAACCCAGGCCAGCAACGCCAGTCCGGCCAGCGCCGCATACCCGGCGGGCTCGGGCACGGCGGTCGATCCGCTGCCGCTGATCGTCAGCAACAGGCCCCTGGTCTCGTCGAACGACACGCTCGCATACTGCGCGCTCGTTCCCCTCAGGGGGATCTTGTCCAGGTCTGTCTGCGTAAAACCGCTGTAGCTGCCCGCATGGATGAGCGTGAAAACGCCGTCCGCAAAATTGTCCAGCCACAAAGACGCCATCTCATCCCCATACCATTCGTTCAGCAGTTTGGCCTGGCCATAGGAGAAGAAAACGGTCCCGTTCGCCGCTCCGCTCCCGTCGATGATGATAGTGGTCGAGTAGTCATTGCTTCCCCAGGTAAAAGTGCCGCTTCCTCTGATGGTGACGCCTGTGCCCAGGTTCAGCACGCTACGCTCCAGACGAAGATCCGTGGGATTGAAAGTGGCCCCGGACCGGATTATCACCTCGCCGGTGCCTCCTCCCTCGATGTTGACATAGCCTCCGGCAAGCGCGCCTCCCGACTCGATGGTCAGGCGATGATCGATGTCGATATAATCCACATCGTACACCGTAGTGCCGGAGTAGATTATGATTTCGGTCTTTATATAGGCATCGTTGCCCGGACCGGGAAGTCCGTTGTTCCAAGTCGCGGGGTTAGCCCAGTCTTTGGGGCCGTCCAGGCCAGTATAAAGGGCGGTGGTGTCCGCGAAGGCGGCGCTGCCTGCGGCGAGGGCGAGCAGCGCGGCGGCAAGCCTTGGCAGTATGGGGCGCCGTGTGGCGACTGTTGGTGTGTAGTTGTTTTCTGGTGATGTCTTCATGATGAAGGGAAGGGACAGGGATTTCAGATTACAGATCGCAGATTACAGATCGCGGAAGGCGGATTGCGGAGGGGAGGTTCCGGAAATACATTTCTTAACCACTAATACACACTAATGGACACTAATGATGGACCGGAAAAATACCTGCCCACTATCATCCGGTTATATCCTGACCGGATTTCTTCATTAGTGTCCATTAGTGTGTATTAGTGGTTAACCTGATTGAAGGCTGTCGATTTTCAGAGGTTCAGCGTTTCAGCGTTTTCCCCGTCAGGGGATGATGACGGAGAAGATTTCGCTCCAGGGGCCTTTTTCGCCGCGGTTGTTCTCCCAGCGCAGACGCAGCCAGAGGGTTTTTCCTCTCAGGCTGATGTCGAAGTCGAAGATGAAGGGACTGCGCGTGTCGAAGGCCGATTTCGTAAAATCGTCGTCCGTGGCGGGCGCGGTGTCGCGAATCGCCGATTCGATCTCCACGCCGTGCGCATCGGGATCCTTGGCACGGTGGATGTTTTCGGCATCAAAAAAGCCCACCTGCACGCGCCCGGGCGAGATGGGCGTGATCTTCACGCCTGGCTTGCTCTTGGGCACGGGCTGCGGGGTGCGCGTGGTCTTGCGCACGGTGAGGCCCATGTTGATGCGGTCCTCGTCGTGCACCAGCGGGTTGCGCGCAAGGTACGCGCCCACGAAATCGCGCAGATGCGCCTCGTAGGCCTTGTGCGCCTCTTGCCGGGCCTTGATCGTGGCGGCGGTGCGCGTCTCGGGGTTGTTCGCCGCCGTCCGGGCGTCGCGGTACGTGGCCTGATCGGTGATCAGCGGGTCGATCTGGTCCTGGGTAAGGCCCCAGGCTGCGCGGTGCGCTATCAGGTACGGCAGCAGCGTCTCCTGAAAATCATTAAAACCGTCTTCGGTGGTTGGCATGTAATCGTTGCTCATTGGAGGGTGTCGTTATGAATGACGGACGGCACGTTACGGTTGAGGGCCGGCGGATGGCGAACCGTTGCGTCTCCGGCCTCCCGATGCGCCACGGATCACGCGGCTGAAAACCGGGCTTGCACGGCCCGGGTCACCCCGGAAACCGGAGGGGGATTCATGTGTGCAATCCGCTTGTTATCCGTATGATCCATGGTTTTCGGGAGAGGCGTTCCGGGTCCGGGGAGGGGGCATCGGGGCGGTGGCCGGAGCCTCGCCGGTTGCGGGTCCGCGGAGCCCGAAAGTATAAAGGGTACAGTACGCGGATGACTGGACCAGTCGCCCCGGCGGGCCTCTCCGCCGGCTTCCGGCCTTCCCGCAGAAGGTTCAGGGGATCCCGGAGGTCCCGGAATGGTTCGCGCCAGGGGCGGACCGGTTTTGTTTCCTCCTCCTGCTCCCGGTTCGCAGATGGCACGGTTTTCGCTACCGGTTTCCCGCCATACCGGAACCCATGTTGCACCTGATTCGTGAACCCGTCCCCGAACCCGATCTCTCGCTGCCGGAAGTCGCCATGCGCATCGACCGGCAAAAACTCTCCAAACGGCTCTGGCGCGGCGTTGCCGACGATGGCGCCGGATTCGGCTGCGAACTCCCCTCCCCGCTCCGCGACGGCGACACGATTTTCCAGACCCCCGCCGCCCGCTACGTCATCCGGCAGCAGCCGGAAGCCGTTCTCGAAATCGCCCTCGACATCACCCCCCCCTCCGCCGCCGCAGGCATCGGCTGGGCGATCGGCAACCTGCACCTGGAACTCTCCGCCGAAACCACCCGCCTGCTCACGCCCGACGACACCGCCACCCGCCGGTTGCTCGCCCGCATCGGCGTCCCGTTCCGGGAAACCACCGCCGTATTTCGCCCCGGCCGCTTCGTCCGCGGCCCCGGTCCCGCCCTCGCCCGTGAACTCGGCCCGAGCCACCAGCACTGATGCCGGCCCGCGCCCACACTCGCCCCGCGCCGGACGACCACCCGCCCGGAACGTCTGTCACGCCACCGCCACCGTCGTCGCCACTGCCGTCGCCGTCGCCACCGGCAGCGTGGCTCGCCAGCCTGCTCCAGACCACCGACTCCTTCTACCCGACCGGGGCCTACGCCCATTCGTTCGGCCTTGAGGGGCTCGTCCAGGAACACGTCGTTCACAACCGCGAAACCCTCCGCGAGTTTTTTGTCCATTCCGTCCTGCCCACGCTCCGCCAGGCCGAACTCCCGCTCGCGGCGCACGCGTGGCGCGCTCTCGACCCGGCCGCGCCCGACTGGCCGCGGGTCGGCGAACTCTGCGAACTCTCGTCCGCGCTCAAAACCGCCCGCGAAGCCCGCGCCGCCTCGGAAAACATCGGGCAACAACGCGCCGAACTCGCCGCCCTGTTGCATGGCCACAATTGCCCGCTCGCTCGCGAATACCTCGACCATGCCGCCCGCAATGGATGGCCGCACACGCCGGCCGTCGCCGCCGCCCTCGAAGCCCGCATCCTCGGCGCGCCTCCCGACGCGGCGCTCGCCGCCCTGTTTTACTCGACGATCGCCGGCCTGCTCGCCGCCGCGATGAAGCTCCTGCGCATCGGCCAGAACGGCTGCCAGACGCTCCTCGCCGAAATGCTCGGGCACACCGCCGCCACCGTCGCCGTCGCGCTCGCCGTCCCTCTCGACGCGATCGGCTGGTTCAATCCCTGGCTCGACATCGCCGCCGCCCGGCACGAAACCGCCGACGCCCGGCTCTTCATCTCATGATCGCCTGACGTTATGACCTCATGACCTTATGACCTTATGACCTTATGACTTCCTCGCCGGTCCTCGTATCCATGATCTCACAACACGCCCTCCCCGCTCCGCGTTCCTCCCGCCCTCCGCGCATCGGCATCGGCGGCCCCGTCGGCTCCGGCAAGACCATGCTCTGCCTCAAGCTCTGCCGGCGGCTGCGCGAGCGTTATTCGATGGCTGTCGTCACCAACGACATCTATACGCTCGAGGACGCGCAGTTCCTCCAGCGCCAGGCCGCGCTTCCCGCCGGACGTATCGCCGGCGTGGAGACAGGGGGCTGTCCGCACACCGCCATCCGCGACGACACCACGATGAACGAACAAGCCATCCGGGCGCTGGAGGCGGCGATTCCCGACCTGCAACTCGTGCTCGTCGAAAGCGGCGGTGACAATCTCTCGGCCACGTTTTCGCCCGAACTCGTGGACGCGTTCATCTACGTGATCGACGTCGCCGGAGGGGACAAGATCCCGCGCAAGGGCGGCCCCGCCATCCGTCACAGCGACCTGCTCATCATCAACAAGACCGACCTCGCCCCGCTCGTCGGCGCCGACCTCGACGTGATGGCGCGCGACGCCGCCGCCCGGCGCGGCCCCCGCCCCGTGGTCTTCTGCGACCTGAAACGCGAGCACAACATTGAGGCCGTCATCACGTGGATCGAGCGCGAGGTGCTTTTTGCCTCCCGCCTTGCGCACCGCCCTGCCTCCCGCCCTGCGCACCACCGCCCATGATCAGCGGCCATCTCGATCTCCGCGCGGAATTTTCCCCCGTCACCGGCCGCACCGTGCTCGCACGCCAGTCGTTTCGGGCGCCTTTCCACCTGGGCAAACCTTACCACGATACCGCCACCGGCACGCTCATTGCGCAGATCGTCAACCCCACCGCCGGCATTCTTGCCGGCGACCAACTCCGTTCGGATATCTCGGTCGGCCCCGGCGCGTCCCTCCTCGTCACCACGCCCGCCGCCACCCGCATTTTTACCACGCCCGCCCGCCCGCCCGACAACGACAGGGCCCGCGCCTCGCCGCCCCCCCCCCGCGTTGCCGAGTGCCGGCAGCGCTTCGCTGTCGAGTCCGGAGGCTGGCTCGAATTCATGCCGGAGCCGCTCGTCCCGCACCAGCGCAGCCGTTACCGGCAGTTCACCGAAGTCGATATCTCCACCGACGCCGCCGGCCTGCTTTTTGGAGATTTCCTCATGCCGGGCCGGATCGCCCGCGGCGAGGCGTGGGCATGGGACGCCCTCCTGCTCGACCTGACCATCCGTGTCGGCAACCGCCTCGTGCTCCGCGAGCGGCTCGACCAGACGGGCGCCGAACTGCGCCACCTCGCCGCGCTCGCCGGCGGCGGAGAAGGGGTTTGCCTCGGCAATCTCGTCCTCGCCGCCCCGATCCTTGCTTCCGGCGGGGTTTCCGCCAACACCGACAACTCCTGGGCCGCCGCCCTCCGCCAGCTCCACGGCCGCGACGGCGTATGGGCCGGGCTCAGCCGTCTGCGCCTCCCCGGTTGCTGGAGCCTCAAGCTCGTGGCGCCCAACGGCCAGCGCCTCCGGTCCACGCTGCGCGAAATCCGCCGTATCCTCTCCGCCATGCTCCCGCACACCGCCGCCGACCTGCGCAAGTTGTGAGCGGCAGGCCCGTGGCATGGGGGCATCCTGCCCATGATCCTGTAGTGGCACGGGCTTCCAGCCCGTGAACATTGCCTCTCCGCTCTGACGTGGTGCGTGCCGCCTGCTCACCTGTCCGCCAGCCCGCCTGCGACCCCGGATCGTTTTCAGCCTTCATTCCGGACAAAACGTTCTCCATGGTTCGCATTTCCAATCATGGCACTCCCGTCGTATGCACCCCGATCCGGATTCCGTCGCTCCCGCAAACTCGTCCTCCTTGGCCTCGGTCTTGTCCTTGCCGGCGCGGGTGCCGGCGTGTGGTACCACCACCGCAACCGCGCCCGGCCCGTGACCGTAACCGTGGAGATCGCCGTCCTCCGCACGATCATCCAGACCGTATCCGCCACCGGAAAAATCCAGCCCGAAGTCGAGGTCAAGATTTCGCCCGAAGTCGCCGGCGAGATCATCGAACTGCCATTCCGCGAAGGCGCGTCCGTGAAAAAAGGCGACCTCCTCGTCCGCATCAAACCCGACAACTACCAGGCCCAGGTTGACCAGCAGGAAGCCGCCCTCGCCGACGCCCGGGCGCGCCACCTCCAGACCCAGGCCCAGCTCCTCAAAAACGAATCCGACTACCGCCGCGCCACCGACCTCTTCCGGAAAAAACTCATTTCCGACGCCGACCACCTCGCCGCCAGGACCGATCTCGATATTGCCCGCACCTCCGTCACCGCCGCCGCCGCCAACATCCGCCGCACCGAAGGCACGCTCAAGCAATCCCGCGACCTCCTCGAAAAAACCACCGTCTATGCCCCGCTCGACGGCACCGTCAGCTCCCTGACCAGCGAACTCGGCGAACGCGTTGTCGGCACCGGACAATTTGCCGGCACCGAAATCATGCGCATCGCCAACCTCGACGAGATGGAAGTGCGCGTGCAGGTGAACGAAAACGACGTCGTCAACGTCAAGATCGGCGACCTCGCCCGCATCACCATCGACGCGTATCCACGCCGCCGATTCAGCGGCATCGTCAAGGAAATCGCCTCCACCGCCAGGACCACCGGCGCCAACACCCAGGAAGAAGTGACCAATTTCGAGGTGCGCGTGCGCATCGCCGACCGCGACGTGCCGCTGCGCCCCGGCATGAGCGCCAGCGCCGACATCGAAACCCGCACCGCCACCAACGTCGTCAGCGTGCCGATCCAGTCCGTTGCCGTCCGCAGCCGCCAGTCGGGACAAACTCTCGCTGAACTGGCCGCCGCCCGGGCCGACGCCGGCAACGGTGGCAACAGCGGCGGCAACGGCGCCCTCCGCGCCGCCACCGCCGTCAACGAAAAGCAGAAGCAGACCCTCGAACAGGCCGACCACGATTCCCTGCAACGCGTCGTCTTCGTCGTCCATGGCAACACGGTGAAGCAGGTGCCTGTCGAAACCGGCATTTCCAACACCACGCACATGGAAATAAAGACCGGTGTCTCCGTCGGCGACCGTATCGTCAGCGGTAGTTACAGCGCCATTACCCGCACGCTCAAGGACGGCTCCCTGGTGACGGCTGAGTGAATTTTCGATTCCCGATTCCCGATTGAGGCGCTACCGCGCCATTGACCAAAAATACAGCGCGACCGAAAACCCGGAATCGAAAATCCGGAATCAACAATCGAAAATCCGGGGGGGGGCGCGGGGGGCCGGGGGGGGGGGGGGGGGGGGGGGGGGGGGGGGGGGGGGGGGGGGGGGG
>JAISAX010000911.1 GCA_031266495.1 Opitutaceae bacterium | reverse complement strand
TGGTGGTGATGTGTGTGTGTGTGTGGGGGGGGGGGGGGGGAGGGGGGAAGGAGGAGCAAGATAGAGACGAAGGAGGGGGGAGGTCAGGGTTTCAGGCTTTTGGCGAGTTGCGCGTCGGTGAGGGTTTTGTCGAGCCAGAGGGCGACTTCATCAATGTCGCCGCCGAAATGGCCGGCGACCTGGCCCGGATAATAACCGCGGCTGGCGCCGCCGATGGTGAAGAGTTGCGTGGCCTTGCCGCCGCAGCGGGCGCGGGCGGTGGTGCCGCCAAAGAGGAAGTTGGCTTCTTCGGCTCCGGCGGGCGTCAGGTAGATTTTGAAGCCGACGCCGGTCTCGACCTTTTCCTTGCCGTCCTTGTCCTTGTAGCGGACTTGTGTGGAGGACCACGCAAGCGCGAGTTGGTACCAGGTGTCGCGTTCCCATTTAAAAAGTTCGCTGGCGAAGGTCTGCGTAGTGCCGATCCATGACTGGAAGACGAGCGCGAGGGTGCGGTTGCCGGAGGCGTCGGGCGCGCTGACATGCAGTTGCCAGGGACGGTTGGCATTGTTCGTGGCGCCGCCGACTGCGATGACGTTGGCTGCGGCATTGCCGGGGTTGCGCAGCCAGAGCTGGAGCGTGAAACGCGCCGGCCATTCCTGACCGGTTGCGAACGACACGGTGTTCACGGCGGACGTGAAGCCGGTGAGGGCGGAGCCGGAAATGCCATCCGCCACGCTGGCAAGCGCGCCGTTGATCGTGCCGGCGTTGCCGTTGACGGAGGCGTCGACGACTTGCGTGGACGCGCCGGTTTCGTCGCATTTCCAGAGAAGCGTCATGCCTTCGGAGCCGGTGCAGGCGCAGGTGTGGATTGGATACAAAACGCCTGCGGCGGCAGCCGGGAGCAAAACGAGGAGGCGTGTGATGACGGTGATTTTCATAGAAAGAGCAGAGTAGGGGGGGGGGGGAGGGAGGCATCAGGGTAACGGATCCCACTTGATACCGGGATAATCCAGGGGGTTGCCATTGGTACCGGAGGCAAAGCCCTTCACGTGCCCGTCCAGAAAAAGGAAATGGCTCTTGTTTCCGTGTCGGTAGGCAAACTCGACGTAGCTCCCGCCTCCCCAGCCATTATTGGGGAATCCGCGGTCCCAGCCAGACAGACACTTGGCATCCCAGCAAACAACGGTCGCGGCCGGTTCCAGCAGCTCGACACTCGTTACCTTGGGTCTGTAATCGGGAGCGATACAGCCATTCCATTTATAACCCAGGTAGGTTTTTTCGTAATTCCATTGGCCAGGGGCGTTATTATTGTGGGCCGCCGGCTCTTTCTCATAGGTAGGACAATAGAGGAAGGCACGCCCTCCCGACAATGTGGATGACTTGACATGCTCCGAAATGGTCAAATAAGGCCTCAAGTCATTCTGCCAGCTTTGGTTGCCGCTATGGGAAACAGGCATCCTGCTTTTATTATCGTTTATAAAGAGCCACAGGGCATTGCCGGTCTGGCGAAGGTTGGACTGGCAGGTGGCGGTGCGGGCGGATTCCCTCACCCGCCCGGCAACCGGAATGGTGATCGCGGCAAGAATCCCGATAATAGTGATGACAACAAGCAGTTCGATCAGCGTGAAGGCGAAGGCGGCGGATGGGGCGGATATGATATTTCGGGGATTCATAAAGAGATTGAGTGCAGGAAGGAGGCGGCAGGTGGTGGGTAATCAAGTTGGTGAATGGATACATACTACCAGACGAGGCATGAGGAAAAATAGTTGGATTTGCGCAAATTTTCTTATGTTTTGCGCAACGCCGGATCGGGCATGGCATGGCGGTGCGCGCCAGAAGGGGTTACCCACGAAATTCCATGCATCCTGCCGTCAGCCTGGCGGAGGACGAGGCTCGTGCTTCGCCGTGCGTCAGAGGAAGGTGACCGGAATGATAGCGTCCGAACCTGCCAGAGGGAGAGGGGTTGCTCCCGATCCCGACGCTGATCCCGACCCCGACCCCATGCAAACGACGCCTCCGGGTGCGCGACGCAAACCGGCAATGCCGTCCAGCACACGAAATGCCTTGATGTCCTCCAGGCGCGGCGTACCGGTTTTTTTGATTTCCACAGGGTAGGCCGCGCCGTCCTTGATGATGAGCAGGTCGATTTCCCTGTGCTCCTTGTCGCGGTAGTAGTGGAGCGGTGGGTTGAGTTCGCCCTGATTCAGGTAACTTTTCAAAACCTCCACGACGACGAAGGTTTCAAAAAAAGCCCCGGCCATCGCGCCGGCAGCGAGCACTTCCGGCGAGGTCCAGCGCGTGAGGTAGGCGGCGAGGCCGGTGTCCATGAAATAGAGCTTGGGCGTCTTGATCGCGCGTTTCACGAGGTTGTTGTGCCAGGGGCGCAGGAGCCAGACGATGCCGGAGGCCTGCAACACGGCGAGCCAGCGCTCGGCGGTGGGCTGGCTGACGCCGGTGTCCCGGGCCACTTCCGAGAGGTTGAGCATCTGTCCCGTGCGCGCCGCCATGACCGCCATGAACGTCTGGAACTTCAGCACGTCGGCCACCTGCGCGAGTTCGCGCACGTCGCGCTCGATGTAGGTTTGCACGTAGGCGCCGTAATACCGCGACCAGTCGAAGGGGGGATTGAGCGCGAGTTCAGGTTTGTCACCGCGATGGATCAGCTTCCAGACATCGGGCGCGGTCAGGGGGGGGGGGGGGGAGGAGGCCTTCACCCCACGCGAAAGAAAGGCGGGGTCGGGCAAGAACGGTTCGGTATCGATGATGTTGCCGCGTTCCCGCAGCGATAATCCGGTGAGGTGGACAATGCCGACGCGCCCGGCGAGCGATTCGCCCACGTTTTTCATCATCTGGAACTGCTGCGAGCCGGAGAGGTAAAACATTCCCTTGGTCCTGGTCCTGTCGATACGTTTTTTCATTTCGGGGAACAGGCGCGGGGCGCGTTGTATCTCGTCCACAAATACAGGCGGGGGGTTGTAGTCGAAAAACGTTTCAGGCGAGGTGTTCGCGGACAGCAGGGCGGAGGCATCGTCCATCGTCGTCTGCCTGGCGGCAGGCGCGAGGTGTTCGAGGAGGGTTGATTTTCCGACTTGCCGCGCACCTGTGACGAGCACCGCGCCAAACATGTCCGCAAGTCCGAGGACGGTCTTTTCAGCATGTCTTGCTTTATAATTCATTGTGAAGGTGATGATTGGCCAATTCAATATGCGATGTTAAAATGGTCGGATATTCGGGTTTTGGAGGCAAGCATTGTTTCATCGGCGCAACATTCCGGTGCCTCTGCGCGAGGTGGCCACAAGCTTCTCCGGAGAGGCAAGAGGGCGAGGGCGGCGAGGGCGCCACTCCGTCCGCCGCGCCGCCCCTGAACATTTTCACCCGTGCCTGATTTTCCAGCCCGAGGCGAAAACATAGTAGAGACACACCTCATGTATGGCCCGCTGCCATCCGGCGGCCTGTGCCCGGAGTGGAACCCCGGTCGTATCCGGAAAAACGATACCCATGTTTTCGTCGGGGGCGGGCGGGGGGGGGGGGGGGGCGGGGGGGGCGGGGGGGGGGGGGGGGGGGG
>JAISAX010000909.1 GCA_031266495.1 Opitutaceae bacterium | reverse complement strand
GGGTGGGGGTCAGCGCCGGCCCGGGGGGGCCGTTTGGTCCCCCCCCCCCCCCCCCTCCCGCTGCTGCCACCGTCGCCGACACCGCCGCTGCTACCGCCCCCGCCCCTGCCGCCGGACTGTCCGCCGTGGCCAACTACGGACTCCGCCCCACCGTGGAAAACGCCACCCGTCCCCGGCTGGAGATTCACGTCCTCGCCGATACCTGCCCCTTTCATTCCGGCGATCATGTGACGGTAGAGTGGCCGAGTTTCCTGCGTCCCGAGCGCCGCTTCGAAAACCTGCCCGCGCTGGTCGCGCAGATCGCGCTCGACTGCGAGAACGCCGCCCGGTGGTTCGCCGGGGCGGCTTGACGTCTTCCGCCCTCCCCCCCCCCCCCTGCGGGGAGCAACCCGAAGTGGAGTCAGCACAGCCTGGAGTGATGGCACTGCCCGGAGAGGGATTTTTTTTACACAAAGGTCGCCAAGGTCGCGAAGAAGGCGAGCTTTGTGTAACTGATGTTACGTACACCGAGGCTTGAGGACGGGAGGACGGTCCAGGGAGCGCACGTGTCTCGCGTGCTGTGTTCGGCGTCTCGCCGAACATGGTTTGGTTCGGATCGACGGCTCGACAGAAAAGGCTTGGGGAGACGCATGCACTTCCCGGATTGATCAAAAAGCAACCCGTGTTCAGGAGTGCGGGAGTGGAGCGAGCGTCTCGCCCGCTCCAGGAGATCCGGGAGCGGAGACATGGAGGAAGCGGCGCTTCGCGCCATCAGCGGGCGTTTGGCGGATTGGCGGAAAAAGCCCGCGCTACGCGGAGCGGAGAGGCAACGCTCACGGGCTGGAAGCCCGTGCCACTTCAGGACCGGCGCATGTCCTCTCTTGCGTACTTTCAGCGATAATTTTTCTCCCAGTAATTGTACATGCTCTCGTTGAGATCGTGATACCAGAAGCGTCCGGGAAGGTCTTTAACCTGATATTTCACGTGTCCGTCAGAGAAGGCGACGTTGACACCGCGCGGGCCTGTCTTGCCCCAGTTGCCCTGCGGAGCTTCGGGATGAGCGGTGATCGTGAACAGGGAGTCGTGAATGAGAACGTAGGTCGCTTCGGAATTCAATGTGAGCCGGCTGCCAGCAGGATGCGTATCCGTCGGTTCAAGCGCCCGCTGATTGTAGCCGATGTTGAAGATTTTCGTCGGCAGTCCGTTGGCGACGTTGGGCAACCATTGGGTTTCGTAGCGGTAGGTATCGCTGGTAATGGTGGGGCAGTAGAAAACTTTTCCATCCGTGATGTATCCGTATTGCACGAGTTCTCCCATATAGAGCCATGTCCCTTTTCCACTCGGCGTGCTGCCGATGACATACGTGCCCTGGTTCAATTTTACCTGGGTGGGGAGCGGAGGAAATTGACCCTTGTTCTCGTTCGCATAGGCGATGTTGGCGAGAGCGATCTGGCGGAGGTTGCTGCCACAGGCGACTACGCGGGCGCGAGCACGGACACTGCTTGTCACCGGTATCAGGATACCGGCAAGGATGCCTATGATGGCAATGACGGTGAGGAGTTCGACCAGGGTGAAGGCATGTGCAGCCCTGGGTGATGGAGGGGGCGGAGTTCTCATGTCGGGTGGGCGGCTGTCAGATTACTTTCGGGCGGGGGATTCGAAGCTGGAACGGATCGTGATTTCCTGGTCGGCGGCGAGGTCGGCCTGCACCTGGAGGAGGGTGTGAAGGTGTTTCCAGCGACGGAACTTGATGGTGTGGTCAACGGCCTTGTCCTGCGTGACTCGCACGGGGTGACTGGCTTCGACAGAGATGGTTACGGACGGGGTTTCGACGGTGTCGGTTTCGGGAGGCGTCCAGATGGAGTTGTCGGACAGGTTCCCGATCCAGCCGGGGAATTCGAGGCGTCCGGCGGGGAGTGTCGCGGTGAATTTTTCTCCGGCGGGGGCGCCGGGGTCGGGCGCGATGGCGAGCGGGTTTTCCGAGCCGAGGTGCCAGCGGAGAAGGATGGTGTCGGGCGCGACAAGCGACAGGGTATCGGTTATGTCAATACGGTCCGCATTCCATCGGACGCGGCGGGTCCAGCGCTTGACGTTGGCGTAGCCTGCTCCGGGTTCGACGGTGAGGTCGCCGCCGGTGGCGTCGAGTTTGGTGATGGTAATGGGCGCTTCATGACGTTTTTCCGGAAATTTTTCATCACCGGTCTGGAGGACGTTGTGGCCGACGACGGAATCGTAGAGGTCGCGTTTGTCGGGTTCGCTGTAGCCAGGGGTGCCGGCTTCCATGAGGACGATTTTGCCGTGGGCGATAAAATTGACGTGGCCGTGGTCATGATGGGCGTGGCCGTCGCGCGGGTCGGCCCCTCGCACCCAGACGCCGGAGGCGTCGTCGGCCCAGGCGGAACGCCAGTTGACGGAACGGGCGCGCTCGTAAGAACCCCACAGCGGGGGTTCTTTCTCGTCGGCGGGGGGGCGGCTGAGGATGAGCAGGCCGTAGAGGTCGCGGGCCACGTATTTGATCTGGTGGCGGAGGAGCCAGGCGAGTTCGGGGTCGCGACTGAGCGCGGCCTGGCGGGTGAAGGTGTCGGTGAGCGTATGGTATTTGCCGCGCTGGCCGCCAAAGTTGTCGAAGCTGTTGATGACGTTCTGGCCGGGCTGGAAGTTCTGGGTGAGCCAGCGGGGGTAGTTTTTGAGGAAGGGGTGGGTGGCGAGGCGAGTGTCGCCGGCGTCGGCGGCGGCGCGGGCGGCAAGGTAAAGGTAGTTGCCGGTCCAGTACGATCCGTAGCCGAAGCCTTCGGAGACGGCGCCTTCGTCGCCATAGCTGTCGAGTGATTGTTGAAGGCTGGTGATTCCGAGGTTCCAGGCACGCCGGGTTTCGGCGTCGGTGGCGGCGGTGCCGGCATCGGGGCCGGGGAGGAGGGTGGCGGCGGAGGCGAGGAGGCCGGCGGCGGGGACTACCCATTGGTTGGAGCCGACGGCCTGGTTGCGGACGTACCAGGGGCGGCGTTCGCGCCAGTCTTTCACGATCCGGCGGTTTTCGGCGCGCATGATGTCGTGGATTCCGGATACAAGGGCGGGGTCGAGGGCGCGGGGGGGGAGGAGGGCGAGGGTCTGGGCGAGGGCGGTGAGGCCCTGGCCGGTGGAGAGCCAGACGCCGTCGCCGCCGGCGGGGAGGTTGTTTTTGGGTGTGTAGAGCGTCCAGCCGGGACGTTGTAACGGGATCCATGTGACAACTTCGGCGAGTTGTTCGCGGATGCGTTTGAGGAAGAGGTCGTCGTCGGTGAGGAGCCAGGCGGCGGCGAAGAGGGGGAGTTCGCGGGCGAGGATGCCGGTGGCGCCGGTGTCGGACATGGCGAGGGCGAAGAGTTCGCCTTTGGCGGGGTCGGCTTCGAGGATGGCGGGGGTGCGTCCGTCGATGCTGCCCATGCGTTGAGTGGTGTCGGGTGGCGCGGGGTTGGCGAGTTCGGCGTAGGTGCGGGCGCGGCGGGCAATGGGCGTGGTGGCGATGAGGTGGCGGGCGTCGTCGAGGATTGTTTTGACCTGGGCCTGGAGCGCGGGGTCGTGGCGGGCGTTTTCGCGGAGGCGTTGGATGTCGGCGGCGTAGGAGTTGCCGGGATGCGCCGCGGAGGTGAGGGGTGAGGGCAGGGGTTCGGCGGCGAGCGGGCGCTGGATGCCGGTTCCTGCGCCGGTTGCGGCGAGGGCGAGCGCAAGCGTGGCGTGGACAAGCGGAGAGGCGAGGCGTCGGGGGTGTCGGGTCATGGCGGATGTGTGTGTGCGGGGGGGGGGGGGGGGGG
>JAISAX010000908.1 GCA_031266495.1 Opitutaceae bacterium | reverse complement strand
CCCCCCCCCCCCCCCCCCCCCCCCCCCCCCCCCCCCCCCCCCCCCCCCCCCCCCCCCCCCCCCCCCCCCCCCCCCCCCCCCGGACCATGGTCGGGAAGGATAAGGGTGTTGTGGTCGGGCCGCTCAGGAATGCCGGCGGCGCAGGAGCAGGGTAATGGCGGCGGCGAGGCTGGCGACGGCAAGCGCACAGGAGCCGGGTTCCGGGATGGAGAGAGCGACAACGCTGGTCCAGGTTGTGCCGACACGGAGGTCATCGAGCAATACCGTGGCGGCGTCGAGGTTGTAGGTGCGGATGATCAGTCCGCCGGCGCCGTCTGAACCGGCGGCGGTGCTGGTGGCGGTGACGGAGATGCCGGTATTGCCGAGATCGGCGCCCGTCGGGTTTACCCATACGGTGGTGGTGGTGTAGTGGTTTTCGATGGCATCCCAGCCCGAGAAACGGGCGACCACAAGCACGGGAGTGTCATAGATAAGTTGATACGTGGTGGCGGCGATGCTGGTGCTCACATTGTTGACACGCGCGCCCACTTGCCCGTTGGCGCTGTTGAGGAGCACGAAGTTGTCCACCGCAGTGCTGTTGGACGAGTCGAGCAGGCCGACGCTGATGAAGGGGCCGGTGGCGACGGCGCCGGTGCTGGTACCATCCGTGTATTGGGCGAGGAAACTGACATAGATGTCGGTGCCATCGGTGAGCTGCGGGTTGGCGAAGAGGCGTTGGGCGGCATTGGTGCTGGAGTTGCCGGAGATGGCCAGGCTGTTGCCTCCTCCGTAGGTGAAGCCGTCAATGGTTTTGGTGATGGCGGTGGCGCTGACAGCGACTGTCGCGGTGCCGGTGCCGGACCAGGCGCTGGTCCAGCCCGCGCCTCCCGTGCCCACGCCATCAAGGAGTGTAGCATCGACGGCATAAGCGTCGAAGTTTTCGTATGCGGACATGGCGGCGGCGTGAAACGGGAGGACGAGGGAGCCGGCAGTGATAATGGCTCCGGGGAGAATTGCGTTGCGAAGGATGGCGCGGGTGGCGCGGGTGGTTTTTGGTGCTTTCATAGGAGCCGGACTGATGGAAATGCGGGCGGGCGTGGCAACGGGCGCGTTACTGCACACGTTCAACGCGGGCGCACCGTGCCGTTCGCGCCGCGCCGTTTACTGAACGTGTGCAACAAGCAATTATTTGCCGGATACCTGCCGGGGTGGACACACTTGCCGCCATGCCTTTTCCCAAGACACCTCTCTCCCTGCTTCTTCCCTCAACAGCAGCGTTTGTCTCGCTCAGTCTCGGTTCTCCGTGCGCCGACAAGAGCACTGATCCGGCACTGGTCCTCTTTGACTATCCCGAACTGGAAACCATTCGCGGGGAAATCCGGTCGGGCGCGAAGGCCGTGCAACCGGCCTGGCGGCGTCTGCTCGCCACGACGGAGCCGCTCTTGCAGACCGAGCCTCTTTCCGTTCTCGACAAAAAAAGCACCGCGGCTTCCGGCGACAAACACGACTATTTCTCCATCGGCAACTACACCTGGCCCAACCCCGCCACTCCCGACGGCATGCCCTACATCCGGCGTGACGGCTTCCGCAACCCCGAGGCGCAGGAGGCGACTTACGACAAAAAAAATTTCAACCTGACGGTGCTCCGCGTCAACCTGCTCGCCCTCGCGTGGTTTCACAGCCGGGACGAACGCTACGCGGCCAAGGCGGCCGGGCTTCTCCGCGTGTGGTTTATCAATCCCGCGACGCGGATGAATCCAAATCTCAACTACGCCGTCTCGCAGCCCGGCGTGCATGACGGGCACTACATCGGCATCATCGAAACCGCCTCGCTGACCGAGCTGGTGGACCATGTGCGGCTCCTCGCGCTTTCAAAAAGCTGGACCGCCGCGGACAACGAAAACCTGAAACACTGGTTTTTTAACTACACCACCTGGCTGCTCGAAAGTGATTTCGGCAAAAAGGAGGAGGCGGCGAAAAACAACCACAGCACATGGCACGCCGCGCAGGTGGCGGTTTATTCCCTTTACACGGGGCATCCGGACCGGGTGCGGAGGGCGCTCGCCGTGGCGCGCGAAAACATCGGCAAACAAATCGCCGGGGATGGCAGTTTGCCTCTGGAAATGGGGCGCAATCGTTCGTTCCTGTATTCAATTTATGGATTGCGCGCTTTTGCCGTGGTGGCGGATTGCGCCGCTCTCGCGGGCGATGATCTCTGGAATTATCGGTCGCCGGAGGGGCGCGGCCTTCGCATGGCATTTGATTTTCTCGCGCCCTGGCTGGCAGGGGAAAAAGCCTGGGCGGGGGAGGATGTCGCGCCCGATGGCGAGCGCACGGCCATGCGCACACATGCGTTGGTGATGTTGCGGCAGTCCTGGCGGGCCTGGCGCATCCCGGCCATGGGCGAGGCAACGCGCCGCCTCGCCGCGTCCTTGCCGCAGGAAGACCGGCGGGTGGCCTTGCTCGGCCTCAATCCCTTGCCGGCGCAGGAGTGACGGAGGGGCGCCGTCCAGCCAGTGACGGGAACACCACGCGCGTTCCAGGGTTACGCGCGAAGGGCTCGTATCGGGATTTTGGTGTAACTGATGGTATGCAATCGGGGGGGGGGGTTTATCGGTCCGGGGAGAGCACGCGTCTCGCGTGCTGTGTTCGGCGTCTCGCCGAACACGGTTCGGATCGGTTCGACTCAAATCGATTCAAGTCGGATCGGACCGTCAGCCAAGGCTTGGGCGGGACGCCCAAGCCGGCACGCGAGACGCGTGCGTTCCCCGGACCGTGTCTGCTTCGCGTAACTTCAGGGAATAATTGAAAGTGCCGGGGAGATGCGGTGTTTCCCCTTTTCTCCACCACTCTCAATTACTCCTCACCGGGGGGGGGGGGGGGGGG
>JAISAX010000961.1 GCA_031266495.1 Opitutaceae bacterium | reverse complement strand
AAACGGGAGGCGGGAGACGGGAGAAGGGAGAAGGAAATGGTTCTGCCTCCCGTTCCCGCGTGTAGTGCCGGACGGGGATGTTACCTTGTGGAACGAATGTGACGGCAAGCGATACTGCCTGCAATGGAGACTGCGGCGATGAGGGCAGCCACGTTACCAGGCTCGGGAATGGGCGTCCCGTTGATGGTCAGGTTGTCCACGTAGAATGCCGCGCCGTTGGCATTGTTGGTGGTAAAGCGGACGTCTGATACCCCCGCCTGTGCAGTCGTGACTCCAAACGAGTTCACAACCGAGCCGCCTGCTCCTTTGGTCAGGGCAGTGCCGTTGATGGAAACCGCGTAAGTGCCAGCGGTAACGTCCCAGGAAATGGAAACCGTGTTTTTGGCATTGAGGACAAGGGTCTGGTTGAAGGCGGAAAGATTCCCGGCGACGATACCGCCCGAGTAAGAGCGTATCGATCCCGACCTGGTCCAGAACTGAAGGGCTGCCACGGAGTTTTTCCTTTCACTGGCGGTGACCGAGCCGTCGCTTGTCCCGAGAGTGCCAAGCTCGATTTCGATGACCCCGTCTGCACTGTCATTGCCGACCACATACAGGTCAAAACTGATTGTGCCGGAAGCGAGTATGCCCGTGTCGGATGGCAGGGAGAACTGGGCCACGGCCTGCCCGGTGGAGCCGGCTGACGGCCGGGTGATGTAGAGGCTTTGGTTGCCCGAACTCGCAAAAGGATCGGCCGGGGTGGAAGAATCGCCGACAATGACCACCGAGTTGGCCTCGCCCGCACCGGCAACAAACACGCCTGCCCCCGCAGGCGCGGATCCGGTGGTGCCGGATTCGAAATCCCAGGTGGCAAGAGTAACCGCGTGCAGACACAGAGGGACGCCAAACGATGCGGCGAGAACCGCGAATTTTTGTAGTTTCATAGGTAATCAGGACTGATGGTTTTTGTTTTGTTTAGACTCGGGAAAACCCGGCGACACTGCCAGCGGCCTTGATTTCAGGGAAGCGGCTCGTCACGTTAGCCTAACGTGAAAACTCCGCCCCTCCCCCGGACCTCGAAACACAGTCCCCACAATACGCCAGACGCGCGTGAAGTGCGCGTCACCATGGCCACCGTGGCGGAAGAGGCGAAAGTCAGCCAGATGACGGTGTCGCGCTCGTTGCGCGATGACCCGATGATCCCGGTCGCCACGCGCCAGCGGATCAAACGCATTGCCGTGCAACTCGGCTATCGTCCGGACCCGGCGGTGTCGCAACTCATGGCACGCTTGCGGCGGAGCCGGGTGTCGGATTCCGCTTCGGAAACGGTGGCGTGGATAACGACTCACGCAACGGCGACAGCATGGCGCGACAACCCGGCCAGCGTGGCGTTTCACGCGGGGGCAACGGCGCGCGCGCGAGAGCTGGGTTATCGTATCGAAGAATTCTGGTTCACGGCGCCAGGCATGAGCGGGCATCGGTTGAGCGAGATTTTAAGGGCGCGCGGGATTCGCGGAGTTCTGGTCGCCCCTTTAGCGCAGACAGGCGTGGTGGTCGAGCTGGAGTGGGAACACTTCGCATGCTCCACCTGCGGCGCGTTCTCGCTGCACAATGTGGGGCTGCATCGCGCATGCGCTCATTACGTCAATGCGGTGCATCTCGCGTGGCGCGAACTGGCTCGCCTCGGATATCGGCGGATCGGCCTCGCACTCTCCTCTGAACTGAACAGACGCGTGGCGCGGCTTTGGCTGGCGAGCGCCTTGCTGGAGCAAAACGGACTCCCCCAATCGCGCGTGGTGCCGCCACTCGTGGCGGACGACTGGCGTCTGGAAACGGTGCTGTCGTGGATGCGCCAATACCGTCCCGACGTGGTGCTGTCGTTTCGCCAGGTATGCGACTGGTTGCAAGCGGGCGGCGTGCACGTGCCGGAGGATTGCGGGTTCGCGCTGCTGCACATCGAAGACCCGCTGTTTGCCGGCGTGGACGAGCAGCGACCCGACATCGGCGCGGCGGCACTCGATCTCGTCGTCGAACAACTCAACGCCAACCAGCTCGGCCTGCCCGCGAAACCGAAAACCGTGTTCATCGAGTGCTCGTGGGTCGATGGACGGACCGCGCCCCCCCCGGACCGGTTGAAAAAAAATCCATCAACAACCGCCAACAACCATCAGTAGCCATCAACAGCCTACTCTACCCAAGCGGGGGCGAAGGGGCCGGGGGGGGGGGGGAGTGGCGGAGGGCGAGGAGCGAGGCGCTTCGCGCCTCGGCGCAGCGGCAGGAATGCCGCCGCTCCGGTCCGGCATCAAAACCTCACTGTAACGTTCGCAGGTATGCTTCCAGCGTCCGCACGAATTCCTGCCGGCCCAGCCAGTGTGCCGGATCGTTGCGCGAGGACGACGCGGTTGTGGAAGACACGCCCGCCTGCCCTGCCTGCGCCCCGGGGTTGCCGTCAAGGCGGGCGGCCGAGGCCTTGAGCGGCCAGAGGGTGGCGGGGACGGCCACGGCTGCCCGGCGGCGTTCGTTTTTGTCGAGCTGTTTCCACAGGCGCTCCTGATCGGACACCCGCGACAGGTCGGACCGGAAATAACGGCCGGCCGGATCCAGTTCCAGGATATTGAAAAACACCTCGTCGCGTTCCTTGGCGGACAGGTCCGTGCGGTCGAGGAGCCCGGCCAGGCGCCCCCACGCGCCGAGCTGGAACGGATCGATCTGCACCGCGCGCTGATAAAACTTCACCGCCTCCGCCGTCCGTCCCTGTTCCTCGCGCAGGATGCCCGTCAGGAACGCGTATTGCGGACGGCCGGGCTGGCGCCTCGAAAGTTTGTCAAAGGTTTCCTCGGCGATCGCCTGCGTCGCCGGACCGCCGAACCAGCGGGGGCCGCCGCTGCCGGAGGCGGCGTCGGCATCGGCGTCAACGAAGGGGCTGCCGAGGCGGTTGATGCTGTCCGCCATGAATTCGCAGGCACGGCGAAACGCGGTGATCGCCTCGTCGTGCCGCCCCTGGCGCTCGAAGGCAAAGGTTGCCCGCCAGAGCGCGGCGCTGCCGTTCGGAAAAAACTTCAGGGCTTCCTGGTAGCGCTCGAGCCCCCGGGGCGTGAGGCCGGCCCGGCTCCACCGGTCGCCTTCGGACGTGAGGTGGACGGCTTTCAGGACATTGCCGAAAAACTCCGCCGTCTCCAGGTCGCCCTTCTTTTTCAGTGCCTCGGAAACGAATTCGTACACACGCATCCGGTCGGCGGGCGGGCTGGCGTTGTCGGTCGGATCGACGCCGGCAGCGATCCGTAGCGTGGCGAGCGCGGCCTCGGTGTTGCCGAGCATCGTCTCGACCCGGGATTTCCAGATCAGGGGACGCGGCTCGTACCGGTCTTGCTGCACGAGCCGGTCGAGCAGTGTCAGCGTATCGATGCCTGCGATGCGGAGCCATGTCCGGTAAGCGGCGTCGAACGACGGGGTGGCGAAGACCTGGGCTTCGAGGATCTGGCGGGCGGCGGATTTGTCACCGGTGTGTTCAAGGAGGGCTCGCGCCGCGAGATAACCGGCGGGGGTGTCGCCGGAGCGGACTCCGGTGCGGATCAGGTCGGCCAGATCGGCCGCGCCCCAGCCGGGGTTGTCGCGCAGGAGCGCAACGGCGTCGCCCCATTTTTCGAGGGCGACAAGCGCCGCAAGATGGTCGGCGAGGAGTTGTTGCCGGGCGGCGGGGGACCAGGCGGCGGCGGCGGGGGCGGCGGGATCGGTGACGGGCGCCGTGAGGGCAAGCGCCTCGGCCGGGTGCTTCAGCGTCAGCAGGTGGCGGGCGAGCGCGCCGACGGCTTCCGGCCAGAGGGCCGGCTGGCTCGTCCGGCGCGCCTCGATCAGGCTGCGGCCGGCCGCAAGGGTTTCGTCGAAAAGGGCGGCGTCGCCGCGCAGGTCGGCGATCTCCAGAAGCTGGCGGGCAATGGTCGCCTGCTCGTCGCGGATGGCGGGCAATACCTGTTTTTCCGCGAGCAGCTTGCGGAGGCGGGCGATGCCGGCGTCGGGAGTGGCGCCGGCGAGTTCGGCCGCGGCGAGGCAGCGGGCGGCCCGGAAGCGGACCGCCGGCGTGCGCGCCCGGTCGTCCGCGATCTCCTGCGCCAGCGAAGTGAAGGCGGACAGCCGGCCCAGGTGTTGCGACAGCCGGAAAAAGACCTCCCAGGCCGCGCCCGAAGGGGCGCGCCGGGTCACTCCCTGGAGCACGAGCCAGAGGGTTTCCCCGCGATTGCGGCGCATGATTTCGTCACGGACCGGAGCCGGGATCGTCACCACCGCCTCCGGTGGCAGGTTGGCCACCAGGGCGAGCGCGGGATCCACGCGGTTGGCGAGCACGAGCGCGCCCAGGTAATAGTTGCGGGCCAGCGTGTAGCCGGCTTGTTGTTCGTTGCCTTCGCGGAAGCGGTTGGCCAGCGCCTCGAACAGGTCGGCCCCCTGGCTGTCGGCGGCCAGCAGCCATTGGGGCGCTTGCAGGGTGGCGATTTTGGCGAGGGCGAGTTTGCGGGCGAGCGCGGCGGTCTCCGCGCCGGCGCTGCGCAGGTCGAGCACCACGGGCAACCGCAACGCCCGGGTGAGGACGGCCTCCGCCGTGGCAGGCGTCAGCGAGGCCGCGATGTCGGGCGTGGGCACCAGGGGGGGGGGGGAGGGGCGCCGGGTAGCGTTTTCGATGTCGGCCAGCACCTGGTTGAACCGCCGTACGCGATTGCGCGGGGAAAGTTCGGCCGCCGGGATGGCGGCGCGCTGCAGGGCTTGCAGCGCCGGGGCCGATGCGAGGGGTTCGCCGGAGAGTTTTTCGCCGATTTCGCGGGCGAGGGTCTCGCGGTCGCCGTTGAGCCAGGCCAGCAGCCAGACTCCGGCCTGGAGCCGGCGCTGCCGGTCCGAACCGGGGGTCGCGCGGGATCTTTCCTCGGCGAGCGTCTGCCAGAGCACCGGCCAGCGGACTGGCTCGGGCAGCGCATGCAGCAACGCATCGAATCCGGCGGAAATCCCGCCGCCTCCCGCCACCGTCGGCGCGGCCGGGATCGGAGCGTTCACATAGTGTTCGAACTGCCCGGGCCAGGGCGTGTTGCCGTCAACAGGCTGTGACCATGCCCCGCTGACTGGAAGCAGCGGAACGAGAAGAGCGATAACCGGGGGAACTCTTTTCATGAATCGAGTGGCAGAACGTGACGGCTGGGCCGGATGCCAACAAGGAGAAGTTTTGTTATTTGTTAAAACCCGCAAGCGGCCGGTTTATTAAAAGTACATGCGCAAAGGGATAGGGGAGGGAGAGGAGGGACGGCGGGAGGGACGGCGGAGGACATGCGTTTCAAATCTTCTCATTCTTTTCGGCCCTTGTGCAGGAATCTGAACCTGAAAACCGCGGCGGAGGGAACCGCTAAAAGGCGCTAACGGACGCTAAACAAAGATACTGTCTGGCAGGATGACCCAACGATGTCTTCACCCGGCAGGTGAAGGTCCCTGTCTCCCGGTTTCCTCATCAACCTGATTTCCTTTAGCGAGTTTTAGCGTCCTTTAGCGGTTCCAGCTTCCGGGTCAATCAGCCGCGCGCGGCCACCCGGAAGCGGCACTCTCGTCGGAAAAGTTGCGGACGGCGCGGGTTTCTTTCGCCACCTCGCGGCGGAGGGCGTCCCGGGTGTGCCGCCAGCCGGTGGCCTTCAGGTCTTCGAGGATTTTTATACGGTCGGGCAGGTGCATGAAGGTGCGGCCGAGGTCGTCCTCGAAATAGCGGTCGCCGGACTCGCGCAGGATCGGGTCCTGCCATCCTTCGAGCCAGCGCTTCAGTTCCAGCCGCCAGAGGAGTTGTTCGGCGGGCGAATGGTCGCGGGGCGCTGACGGCGGCCAGGGGATGGCGGCGGGAAAGGGGGGGAAAACACGAAAAACCCTCCCCTCCGCCCGCCAGGCCGCCCGCCTGCCCCCGTCCGGGTAAAGCGTTTCAACCGCGCCCCGCCCGGCGGCCCCTGCGTATCCACATTCCAATTATCAACATCAACAGTCCCATCGTGGCAGCATACGCCCCCGGCTCAGGCACGGCCGCAAGGCTGGACAGCGACACTACACGAAAACCGGTGCCGCTGCTCTCGTTGACGGTGTTTTTGCGCGCCGAAGAGACGATGTCGAAATCGAAGTTGGCGAACGAACCGCCCCGCATCCCACGGGCAGTACCAGAAATAATAGTATCGTTCAACTCCCTGACGTTGCCGCCCTGCTGGTACGTTCTGTAAAATGAACTCGCTCCTTCCACCAGGTCGTAGTGATCCACATCCGCGATACGGCCTCCATCGCCCAGCGGGCCATTATTGGGGAACACATAGCCTACGGAGTAGTAGTTCGCCGTGCCGCCGTTCACGTTTGTGCCTTTCTTCAGCGTGCCCGTCACCGGATACGTGCGATACGTGCCGGCGTCGTTTCCGTCGTAATAGGCGGCTTTATACCACTCGTCCTCGCTCGCTACCGCCCACAACGTCCCGGGGATCACGTCCAGTGTCCGTATCACCGTGGTTCCGTTGTCCGGGGTCGCACCTCCTCCGAGAAGGTTGTACACCCCCGTCTCCGTGCCTCCCGTCGTCAGCCAGTTCGTGAACCTCATCGCATCGTAAATCGACACAAAGTTCACCGGCTTCAGCCCATACCCGGCCTTCACCTCATACTTGCTACCGTCTGCACCCCCGCTATTCAGCGTGATGCCTCCGTAGGCGTTGCTCCCCATGTTGCTGTTGTAGAGTGCGAGCGTGTTCGCTCCGGTGCTGTCCACCGCGTTCAGGAACGCCGCATACTGCGCGTTCGTCACCTCGTACTTTCCGATCTGGTACTCGTAGGAGACGGCTCCGTAACCGGTGGTGCCGTCCGCCGCGTTGC
Source organism: Opitutaceae bacterium (assembly GCA_031266495.1). Next base: position 10,774 of record JAISAX010000961.1, on the reverse strand, counting down.
CGATGTCGCCCACGGTGACGGTGGACATATCAATGATCTGCGAGCCGGGCGTGGCTCCGAAGGCCGTCGCCGCCCCCAGTGTGAAAGCAGCGGCGACCAGCGCGGCTGCATGGTTGGTTTTTGGTTTTTTCATGTTCATTTGCGGGCCAAAAGGGATTTGGAATTTGGGAATTTCAGATTTTCAGATTTCAGAGCCGTCGGCTGGTAGCGGTGATAGCATTACGGCACGACGACGGCATAGATGGGGCTCCAGGGGCCTTTGGCTCCGTTGGGCGCTTCCCAGCGGAAGGCTATATAGAGCGTCTTGCCCCGGTCGCTCTCCCGGAACGTGAGCTTGAGCGGGCTGCGCGTGTCGAAGGCCGAATGCGTCAGTTGCTCGATGTCGGCGGGCGGCGCGTCGAGGATCGCGTGGACGGCCTCCGTGCCGTGCATGCGGGGGGCCTTGGCCCGGCTGCTGCTGCCGCGCACGCGGATGTGCGCGGCGATCTCGCGCAAGATGCTCGTGTCGAACGAGGCTTCCGGGTAATCGTCCGGCGGCACGATGGGCGTGTGGCCTTCCTTGCGCGGAGAGAGGCCGAGCAACTGACGATCTCCGTTGGTGAGGTCGTCGTTGCCGTTGACGTAGCGGCGCAGGAATTTGCGGATGGCGGCTTCGTAGGCTTCGCGGGCATCGTCCTTGTTGCTGATGGCCACGCTCGTCCGCGTGGCCGGGTTGCTGACGATGCCCCAGGCTTCGTACCAGGGGGCCTGCGCGGCCTCGAGCGGCTCCAGTTGCGCCGCAGTGATGCCGAGTTTCGAAAACAAGGAGGGCAGCGTCACCATCAGGTTTCCCTGAAAGAGGTGAAAATCTTCGTCCTTGCGGGGGATATTGTCGTGGTTGTTCATGGTTTACGGGAAAAGGGAACCGGGCGCGGCGGCAGGCGCAGCGGCACGAACGGGGGCTGGCACGGCGGGGAGGAGGGCCTCCCCGGGTCCTTCGGGGCATGCACCGGAAGTTCCGGGGAAGCTGCCGGAGGCGGCGTTGCAGACGCCGGAGGCGGGGTGGCCTGCCACGGAAATGGGGTGGTCTGCAACGCTCACGGGCTGGAAGCCCGTGCCACTTTCCGGAACACGGGCAAGATGCCCGTGCCACGGTTTCGGTTGCCCGCTCTACTTGCCCGCTCTGCTCATGGTGATCTCCAGCGGACCGGATGTTACGGGCGTCACGGAAAGACTCCGGATTATAATATCCTCCGCCACGGCGTGAGGCGCGGCCATTTCCAGTACGACAGGACGGGCAAATGCAAGCACCACGTCGTGAGTCACGTTTTGATCAACCCGATGGAGGCGTAGTGAGAAAGTTGTGACAACCTGTTTTCCATTCCATGCGGAGCCGTCGGCGAGCGTCCATTCTTCACCGGAGCGATTGAGCAGGGGCAGGTGGAGCGGGGCGCCTTCGGTACGGATGCCAAGCGTCTCGTCCGCAAAGTCGAACCGGAAGGAGGGAAAGTTTTCACAGGAAAGGGTGAGGCTTCCGGATTTTTCCGGCGAGGGGCCGGACCAGATGCGCGTCATGCGGCGGATTTCACGTTTGGTTTCGGCTCCGGTGCGGCGCCAGCCAAAAGCGGGACGCGGCGAGTCGTTGGAGGAAACAAATACGGAGCCAAAACCGGGCACCCACACCAGGCCCAGGCCAGGAACTTGCTTCCCGTTTGCCCGGCCTGAACGGATGGTCGCGTAGTAACCGGGGCGGCGCACGCAGGAGAGTTCCTGTTCGTTCATGTCATCGCGGAAGGATTCCGTGAACCGGGTTTCTTTCCATGGACGGGTTTGGGTGACGGCTTGTTGCATGGCATCGGCGGGCAGTGTCCAGAACGTGCCGTTTGCGGCGTCGTCCCAGGCGTAGGCTCCGCGTTGCGCACCGCGGACGTGCGAGGGTTGCGCGAGCCATGCGAGGCTGGCCGGCCAGTTTCTGAAAAACGCGTCTTCCCTGTCGGCGGCTTTTTCCGGGGTGATGGCGTTGATGGCAAAGGCGCGCGCCTCGGGAACAAGGGTCGCGATGTGATTGAACCAGCCCATGTAGCGTTGCCGGGGTTGATCGATTTGCCGCGGATTGGTGACGGCGCCGGATGGCATCCGGGGGAAGTTGAGCGCGGGTGCGGGTTGGGTGCGGGCATGGCCGGTCACATCAAGGAGCGCCGTTTTTTTGTCCATTTCGTAAACGACGATGTATTGGGAGGCGAGATACGCGCGGCGAAGGGATTTTATCCAGCGCGGGTCTCCGGTCTCGATGGCGAGGCGGTCGCCGTAGAGATCGGAAACTTGCGAGTAGGAAAAGTCTTCGCGGCCTCCGCCTTCGCGATACCAGCCTTCCTTGCTTTGAGCGGTGGAGGTCCACCAGTCGGTCAGTTCGTCGTAGAGCGTTTTCCAGCCCGGTTCGCCGGTGATGCGGTGCAGGTGCCAGGCGCCGGAGATGACGCCGAGGATCTGGTTGGCGTGGCTGATGCCCTGGTTGCGCTGGGGGGAGCCGGGTATCGAATTCCACCGTACGGCGTGTTTCATGGATTCGACCCAGCGCGGGGAGAGGCCGGCAAAGAGGGGTTCGTCCTTGAGTGCGTCGTAAATCTCGACCATGCACATGAGGCCGAAGGAGGTGGAGGGGAGTTCGCCGGAGCCGAATCCGGCGTATTCCGGAAAACCGCCTTCGGGGGTTTGCAGGGCGAGCCAGTAGTGCAGGGCTTCGGTGAGGCGTTTGCCGAGCGCGGGGTCGCGGTGGTAGGGGTTCCAGGGTTGGCCGAGCGCGTAGAAACGGGCGAGTTGGGTGACGCATTCCATGATGCGCGTGTTGCTTGGGCGGTCCCAGTCCGTCCATTTGCCGGGGGAGGATCGATACAGGTGGGATTGTTGCGCGCCGGCGAAGGGAGGTTCAGTACGTATCGAATTTGCTATGCCGGGAAGGAGCCGCATGGCGGAGGTGAATTCGTTGCCGATGCCGAGCGCTTCGCGGCGAATGGAGTTTTTGAGGGCGTCGCGCGCGTTGGCGGCGGCGGGGTTGGCGAGGTTGGCTGGCCACCAGTCGGCGAATTGTTGAAACTTGTCCCGCACGGTCCAGTCAGCGGGGGCGGGATTGGGGTTGGGTTCGGGCCAGGCGTCGGAGCGTTGCGCGCGTGCGGGGCGGGGTTGGGGGTGCCGTTTGACTTGTTTGATGTCGATGGGCGCGGTGTCGAGGGAGATGTCGGCAAATTCGGCGGCGTTGCCGATGGCGATGTCGTGTCCGGCGGTCAGGGTGATGCGGGTGACCGGAGCGTCGATTTGTTTGAGTTCGGCGAGAGGGACGGGGGCGTTGTTGAGGTAGAGTTGGGCGATGTTTTTCCGGGTGTCGAAGGCGAGGCGGAAGTCGGCCCATGTGCCGATGGCGAACCAGTCTTGCCCGGCGGGAACGTATGCGGGGTGTCCGCGTTCGCCGGTTTTTTTGAGATAGAGAGCGCCGTTGTACACGGCGATTTCCCGGGTTTGCCGGTCCGTGGTGTGAAGGCGGAGCGTGTGCACGAGCGTGCCCCGGCCTTGCATGTGCCTAGCGCGCCAGTGTAGTTGTCCATGGGTGACAGGTTCGGGGAATTGGTGCGTGGCACGGGGGGTGTCGGCCGGGCTGTTGTCGGCGAGCGTGATGACGCCGGCGGCGTTGCGCGCGGCGGTGGCGCCGGGCGAGGTTGAAAGGGTCCAGTCGGTGATCGGGCCGGCGTGCGTCGTGATGGTCAGCAACGAGGCGAGTGTCGCGAGGTGGATCAGGTGTTTCGGTTTGCGCATGGTTTGAAACTCCGGGGGGGGGGGAGAGGGGGGGGAGTGCTTTTCCGGATACGCGGCCAGAGTGGAAAGGCGTGCAGTGGCGGGAGTGCGTGGTCCGTGGTCGCGAGTTATTCGTTCCCGGGTTTGGGCCAGTAATAAAAACCGTCGGCGGAAAATGGGACGAGTTGGTCGCGGTTGTACCATTTGACCGAGCAATCCGCATAACCGGCGAACATGCCGGTGAGGGGCACCGGTCTGGTGTCGTTTGCCTCGGCGTAGGCCAGGGTTTTGCTCGAGCTGGCGAAGGCCAGTGTGCCCCAGATCGCGTATTCCATCGGCGGGTTGTTCAGGTCTTTGAACAGATCGAGATACTCGTCACGGGCTTTCCCTGACGTCGCATGGGCGTCCCGTTGAAAGTAGGCCAGGTGGGTTTGCACGTCCACGGTCTGGTTCGCGTTTTTTTGTTCGCGTTGTTTGTCGGGATTGTACTTGTCGGCGGCCCGGGCGAGGGCGTCCGAGCAGAACATGGCAACCAGGCGGTCGCCCAACCAGGGTTTGAGTGTCTCTTCGTAGATGGGATCTGAATACGCGTGCGGAGTGCCTCCGTAGTCAGGGATGCCGCCTGTCTTGCTGGAGTATGGCGGCCTGCCCTTGTTTTCGTTTCCGTAGCTCATCGTGGCGATGATGGCCTGGCGGACTTTGCTGATGGCCTGGGCGCGGCGGGCGGTCTCCCGCACTTTGCCGACCGTCGGGATAAGGATGGCGGCAAGAATGCCGATGATCGCGATGACGGCGAGCAGTTCGATCAGCGTGAAGGCGCGGTGCCGGAGGCGGGAGGTGGATTTTGTCTGCATGGGGTGAAAAAATGAGTGAGTGCTTCGGTGCCTGATCTTGCAGGGGGGGGGGAGGAGGGGAAGTCCGCTTGGTGACGGTTTTGACGGAAAAGCTGAGGAAATTTCCGCATCGTCCCGGCAGGAACATGAGGAATGCACGTGCCCGCGTTCTTCCGGCTTTTGCCCGTCCCTTGCCGGTCCCTTGCCTGCCTTTTGCGAAACATACTTGAAAATCGGCAATGGCATTGCCGTATTTCACGTATGATTGCCCGAAAACAGTACGAGAAACAGATCCGGGCGGGACTGCGCCGCGCCCCGGTTGTTGCACTGACAGGTCCTCGCCAATGCGGGAAAACGACACTTGCCCGGCAGTTTCTGGATGCGGGCAACGAGAACTATTTTGACCTGGAGGATCCCGTGGTCGCATCGCTTATGGATAATCCCATGACGGCATTGCAGGGCCTGCGCGGGTTGGTGGTCCTGGATGAAGCGCAACGTCAACCCGGTGTGTTTCCCGTGTTGCGGGTTCTGGCGGATCGGGCGGGACGCCCCGCCACGTTTCTGGTGCTGGGCAGCGCGTCGCCTTCGCTGATGCGGCAGGCATCGGAATCGTTGGCGGGACGCGTGGAGATCATCGAAATGCAGGGGTTCGACCTGGGAGAGGTTTCCGCGGATGCGCAGGATACATTGTGGAGGCGGGGCGGATTCCCGCGGTCGTTCCTGGCGGCAAGCGAGGAGGATAGCGTGATGTGGCGAAAAAATTTTGTTCGCACATTTCTGGAACGCGATCTGGCGGCGCTGGGCTTTGGCATGATGGTGCCGGCTGCGATGGGACGTTTCTGGAGCATGTTGGCCCATTACCATGGACAGGTGTGGAACGGGACGGAAATCGCCGCATCGCTGGGCGTGGCCCCGAATACGGCCAGAAAATATCTGGATGTGCTGGAGCAAACATTTCTGGTGCGGCGTTTGTCGCCGTGGCACGCCAACCTCGGCAAGCGCCTGGTCAAGGCTCCCAAATTGTATTTCAGGGATTCGGGGTTGTTGCACATGATGCTGGGCATCCGGTCGGTGACGGAATTGCTGTTGCACCCCAAACTGGGCGCTTCCTGGGAGGGATTCGCGCTGGAGGAGATCGTGCGCGCGGTGGCTCCGGACGAAACCTGGTTTTATGGGGTCCACAGCGGGAGCGAACTGGATTTGTTCATGCTCGCGGGCGGGCGCCGCATCGGGGTCGAATTCAAGCGCGCCGATGCGCCGGGCCTGACCCGTTCCATGAAAATCGCGTTGGGAGATCTGGAACTCGACGAGCTTTGGGTGGTTTATCCGGGCAACCGCGCCTACTCCCTGGAGGAACGCATCCGGGTGCGCCCGTTGCATGAGTGCGTTGTCCGGCTGGCATCGCGATTCATGTCATGCGCCGGGTGATACACGGAAAACTTACTCCAGGCAGCCGCTCCTGATCAGGTCGGCGTACCAGCGCGCGCTCGTCTTCGGCGTGCGTTTTTGCGTGGCGTAATCGACGTGCACGATGCCGAAACGCACGCCGTAGCCCGCGCCCCACTCGAAGTTGTCCATGAACGACCACAGGAAATAACCGCAGACCGGAATGCCGTCCGTAATCGCGTGGTGCATTTCGGTCATGTAGTGGCGAAGCAATACCTGACGGTGCAGGTCGATGACTTCCCTTGTGCCAGAGCCGGGATTGGGGTTGGGGATAACCTGTTCGTCGTTGTAGCCGCAGCCGTTTTCGGCGATGTAGAGCGGCTGCGATCCGTAGATGTCGGTCAACAGGCGCGGGCACCAGTAGAGGGCTTGCGGCGTGATCTGGTACCAGTCGCTGTCCGTCATCGGGAAGGAGGGCGGGAAGGGGAGTTTTTCGGGGCGGCCCGAGGAATCGGCGCGGACATAAAAGCCGGCGTAGATGTTGAGGCCGTGAAAATCGGTCGGCAGCGTAATGAGATCGAAGTCGCCAGGCGCGACGCGAGGTTGCGTTTCCTCACCCGCGACGCGCAACCAGGCGTCGGTGTAGGCGCCGCGGCAGAGGGGTTCGTAGATGCGGACATTTTCGTCGATAAAGACTTGTCTGGCTGCGGCGATATCGGTCGGGGAGGAGGAGAGGGGAATCGGGATACGGGGGTTGTTGACGAGACCGACCGCGCTGCCTGCCGCTCCATGTTCGCGGACGGCGCGTACGCCGTGGCCATGACAGACGAGGGCGTGGTGCCAGGTCTGGTTGACTACTGTATCCGGTTCTCGGAGACCGGGCGCATTGCGTCCGATGCCGTAGCCGTTGCGTGTGAAAGCGATGATTTCGTTGAGGGTAAACCAGTGTCGTACCCGGTCGCCAAAGGCTTTCACGATGGTGTCGGCGTAGCGGGCAAAGGCCTCGACGGTGCGGCGGGAACGCCAGCCGCCGAAGCGGTCCTCCAGCGATTGGGGCAGGTCCCAGTGAAACATCGTCGCCCACGGGGTGATGCCGTTGTCGGTCATCGCGTCGAGGAGGCGATTGTAGAAATCGATGCCGGCCTGATTGGTCGCGCCGTCGCCGTCGGGGATGATGCGGGGCCAGGCGAGCGAGAAACGGTAGTGGCGAATACCGAGTTCGCGCATGAGGGAAAAATCTTCCCGGAAGCGGTGGTAATGGTCGCAGGCGATGGCGGGGGTGTCGCCGTTATGTGTTTTTCCGGGTGTGGCGCTGAAGCGGTCCCAGACCGACTCGCCCTTGCCATCGGCGGTGGCTGCGCCCTCGATCTGCGCGGCTGCGGTGGCAGTGCCCCAGATGAAATTTTTGGGGAAATGCAGGGTGTGCCGGGCGGATTGCGGCCACGGGGCCGGGGGCGATTGCGGGTGCGAGTGCGAGTGCGTGGCCAGACAGGCCGGCTGACCAAACATGCCGGTGGTAGCGGTGCGGGTTGGGTTAAGGTCGGGACTTATAACGACGCCAAGCATGATGGAACGGGGAAAATCTTCCCGTCCATCGACGGCAGTCGGAAGTGTGAAGGCTGAGGAAATTCCCGCATTTACGAAGGCGGGGGGCGAGGGGGGGGGGGGAGGTCGAAAGTCGGAAGGTCGAAGGTCGTCACCGGCCCGCTGGAGCGGGCCATCTTGTAAAAATGCTCCGCGCAGCGGAGCCGTCGGTGACCTTCGTCATGCGACTTTTGACCTTGGACTGATGACTTCGACTGTGATGACCGGGAGTGTGATGGCGTCTCAGCAACCGACGACGGTGATGCCAGTATTTTGGAGATTTGCGTCCCACGTCAGGCGTTGTTCCCACGGGCGTTTTTTTTCGCCGGATCGGCGGTCAAAAATTACCAGCCATGCGGGGGGTGGGGGAGAGAATTTGTCGCGATAAGCGGCGGTTTGCTCGATGCCTTCCTCGCGAACCAGCCCGGGTGTTTCGTAGTCGTGGAGGATTTTGATTTCGATGATATGCCACGCGTTTTTGTATTCGACGGCGAGGTCGAGGCGCCCGTTGCCGGCGGCGTATTCGCGTTCGATGCGTCCGCCGCCGTTCACGATGCGCTGCAAAAACGCCATCAGCAACAGATGTGGAAACGCCTCCGTGTAGTTGGATTTTGACTCCCATATCTCCGAGTGGCGACGCCAGAATTTCTGGAATTCGCGCAACAGGTTGTCCATGTCGAGCGCGCCGCCGGGGCGTTCCCAACGGAAACGGAGGTTTTCCCTTGCGGGGACGGAGCTTTCGATGCCTTGCGCCATTTGCCGGGCGAGGATTTCCTTGTAAATGGGGTTGGCGATTTCGGGCGGGTATCCGAAGTCATGGCGCACCAGGCCGAGGTCGAGGCAGAGGAGGAAGGCGTCACTGCCGGACATCTGCATGTCAACCTCGCCGGTGAGCATGGTTTCCATGATACGGCGCACACGCGGGTCTTCCATGCGCGCGGCGAGCGCGTCGAGGTGCGTTTCGCGGGCGAGGATCATTTGTTTTTCGGCGGCCTGGATGTGCGCGAGCGTGACGTCCGAAAAATCCTCTTCGTCGAGAATGCGCATGGTGGCGCGTTTGAACAGCGAGTTGACGAGCCAGGGTTGTCCGCGTGTGCGTTCCCGGACGTAATCGAGTGCGGCGGGTTCGATTTGCTGGCCGGTCTCGGCAGTGCGCTGCGCAAACAGCACGGCGATGTTGGCGCGTGAAAAATTCCAGAGAGTAGCCGAGTCCTCCTTGATGTTGAACGGGGAGCCGGGGTTGACGGGGCTCCCGTCCCTGGCCCACAGGAGGTAATCCTTCAGGTCGCGCATTCCGACGAGCGCGACGGACACGGGGAATGTGCCGACTCCGCGGCTGGCAAACCCGTCGCGAAGTTGCCGCAGAAAACCGGTCATAGTTTCGCCTTCGAGGCAGTCCACTTCGTCGAACAGGACGACGAGCGGCCTGGGCGCGATTTTTGCCGCCCAGTCGCCCATGATCGAACTCAACATGCTTTTGGGGTCGCTGGTGCCGACCTCCGGCACGGGCAACCGGACGCGTTCCGACCATTGCCGGATGGCCGAGCAAATGGCGGTCATGCCCCCAGCGATTTCCGCCGAACCCTGCGCGCGTTCGACGGTCACGTAACACGCCGAGACCTCGTCCGTGGCGTTGAGTTCGCGCATCCAGCTTTGCAGAAAGGTTGTTTTTCCCGTCTGTCGCGGGGCGTGGAGAAGCCAGTAAAGTTTGTCACGCACGTAGCGGTGAAGTTGCGCGCCCCGCAGACGGTCGGCGGGCGGCAACATGTAATGATCATCGGGGTTGCACGGTCCGGTGGTGTTGAAAAACCTGTGGATGTGTCGCGTCATATTGGAAGTGAGAACCTACCTTGGCCCGCGCCGCTTTTGGAAGCGGTTTCTTGTCGAATACCTGGCTGAAATCACGCGAAGCCCCTGCGAGGGGAATCGCGTGACATCAGTGCATCGGCGGAAACCGAAAAATTATTTTTCACGCAGAGTCGTCCCCTCCGTCCACGTTCCCGGCAGCAGGTGAACGCGGCGGTCCGCCGGGATGCCGCGCTCGTTGTTTCGTATCCGCCCGACCAGGATATCGACGGCGAATGCCGCCAGCCCTGACAGTGGCTCCAGAATCCCCGAAAACCCGTTCAGTGCAGGAAAATCCTCAGGGACATAACACGGCACCACCAGCAAGGCCACACCGACAACCTCCGGGAAACGCAGCCCCATCCGTCGCAAAGCCCCCAGGTGGCCGAAATGCCACCCCATCGTGATGAGCGCCTCCGGTTTCCATTTCCGAAACCACGCCTTGAAATTCCCCGACGCCGAAGGGTCGTCATCCAGCAACGGCGGGATTTTGGGCAACCCTGGATTGCGTAATTGTTGCCCGAGAAACGCCGCGGTCCACACCCCGTCCACACGTTCGCTGTAACTCTTCGCAAGCGAAAACCCGATACGTCGGAATCCGCGCGCACGCACGGAGTCGTAGCACAGCGTCATCGTCTGGAAATGGTCCGTCGATACCCGGTCCACCGGCGGCCAGTCCACGCTTCGCCCCATGGCCACGGCGGCGAAATGATCGATTTCCATCTCCACGCGTGCGTGCGGCTGCGTGCGCGGCCCGAAGATCACCCCTGCGATTCCCCGCGTGCTGAAAATCTGCTCGTAACGTTTTGACGAATACCCCGGATCATGCTCCCAAAAATAATCCATCCCGTAGCCCAATGCCTCCGCCCGTGCCCGGGCCGCCTGAAACAGCATGGTTTCGTATTGCCCCGCCCCATACGGCATCGCGGAAAACCAGGCCAGCGTCTGCCGCCGGACCGCACGCCGCAGTCGCTTGTATTCGTTCATATTCGCGAACACCGGATCAGGCCGGTACCCCAAACGCACCGCCGCTTCTGTCACGGTTTCCCTCATTTTTTGAGAATGCCGGGCATTTTTCGCCAGCACCCGTGACACCGTTGCCTGACTCACTCCCAGTCGCCTCGCTAATTCCCGCTGCGTAACACCCTTCGGGACAAATTGATTCACAACTGTTTCTTCTGAATCCATCGGCACAACTGCAATATCTTGTATCACGATACACAACAAAGAAATTGTTTCTCGTCAATTCTCTCTCATTTTTGAAACCAACCTGCACACGATACTCCGTTTCTCCCGTCCTCCCGCCCTCCCGAATCATTCAGCCACTTTCCATTTGAAACTGACCACGCCAATACCCTCCG
>JAISAX010000904.1 GCA_031266495.1 Opitutaceae bacterium | reverse complement strand
CCCCCCCCCCCCCCCCGCGCCCCCCCGCCCATTAGCGGAGCAATTCGTTGAGTCTGGTTTCAATGGCATCGGTCCAGATTTTGAAACCGGCGGGGCTGAGGTGGAGGTAGTCAGGCATGACGGAACTGAAAATCGTGCAGTCGGGTTGCAGGGATTCTTTTGGGGGGACCACCTGAACAATCCTGAACAAGAAATGGTGGTTCGCAATGCACCTTTTTGAACCACTTACGTAAAAGAGAAAACCTCCGTGTTACCGGAGGTTTCAAAACTGGAGCGGGCGAAGAGACTCGAACTCTCGACGTCCACCTTGGCAAGGTGGTGCTCTACCAACTGAGCTACACCCGCGAGAGAGAGGGGAGAAAAAGAATCGCCTGACGCGGGTCAACAGGAATTTGTTTCTTTTTTCACAAATCTTCCGCGACGGGCATGTTCACTGATGTTACGCGGACGGCCTTGAAGTGGAGCGGGCGTCTCGCCCGCTCCTGGCGGAGAGTATTGGCGTATCTCCCGTTGTGATCAGGTCCTCGCGGGCTTCGCAAGCGAAGCCCCTACGGGAGGATCCGCGTAACATCAGTTATTTCATCTGCGTAACATCAGATGTTCACAGCGTCGCCGCGAAGCGGGTCAGCCGGGCAAGCACCCGGTCGCGACCGAGAAGCCGGAAAATGCTCGTCAGGCCGGGACCGGCGTTGAGGCCGGTCACCGCAAGGCGCGCGATCGGCTGGTAGTCGCCGAAACCGAGCGCGTGCGCGGTGGCGGTGTTCTTGATTATGGTCTCGATGGCGGTGTCGTCGGAAAAAGCCGCGGGCGGCGTGGCGGATGGCGTGGCGAATGCGGCGGCGAGTTCGGCGAGGCGCGCTTTCGGGTCGCCTTTGGCGAGGATCTTGCCGCGCGCTTTTTCGTCGACGGGATAATCCTCGACAAAAAAATACACGGTGTAGGCGGGCAGTTCCTCAATGGACTTGATCTTGGGCTGCGCGAGCAGCATCACGTCGCGAAAATACTCCGGCGCGGCGGCCAGGGCTGGCGCGGCTGGCGCCTGTTTTCCAAAATAGTCGCGGGCGCAGGCGACAAAGCGGTCGGCGGGGAGTTCGAGCAGCCAGACCATGTTCATGTGCGCCATCTTTTTCTCGTCGAAACGGGCGTTGCTCTGGTTGACGCCGGGGAAATCGAAGAGGCGGATAATGTCCGCGACCGGCATTTTTTCGCGGTCGTTTTTCGGATTCCAGCCGAGCAGGCAGAGAAAATTGACCACCGCCTCGGGCAGGTATCCGCGACGTTGATACTCCTCGACGAGGGCGCCCTGGTCGCGTTTGGACATCTTGCCGGGGCCATGCTGTTTCAGGATGAGCGGGATGTGCGCGAAGGCGGGCACCGGCGCGCCGAGGGCCTGGTAGAGTTCGACGTGCTTGCTGGTGTTGGAGAGGTGATCTTCGCCGCGGATCACGTGGGTGATCTTCATGGCGATGTCGTCCACGACGTTGACGAGGTGGAAGACGGGATTGCCGTCGGAGCGCACGATCACGAAGTCCTCGTCCTCGGTGCGCTCGACGCGGCCGCGGATGCAGTCGTCGAGGACGACGGGTTTGTTGCGCACTTTGGTCACGGTTTTTTTGCGGTGTTCGTCGAACACTTCGTAGCGCTCGCCTTCGAGCCGGAACCAGATGGCGCCGTCCTTTTCGTAGGTGCGGCCGGCATCGGCGAGTTTTTGCAGGTATTCGCGATAGATGGGTGCGCGTTCGCTCTGGCGGTAGGGTCCGTAGTCGCCGCCCGCGCCGGGGCCTTCGTCCCAGTTCAGGCCGAGCCAGCGGAGGCTGTCGTAGATGACGTTGAGGAATTCCTCGCTGTTGCGGGCATGGTCGGTGTCCTCGACGCGAAGCACGAAGGCGCCGCCGGTGTGGCGGGCGTAGAGCCAGTTGAAGAGCGCGGTGCGGGCGCTGCCGATGTGGAAAAAACCGGTCGGGCTGGGGGCGAAACGGACGCGTACCTGGGTCATGGTGGTGGTGTGGTTGGTTGTGCTGGCGGTTGATGGCGTCGGCACTGGCAGGCGTGCCGGCTGGGAAAACCGGCCAGCAAGACCGGTTCGCCCCGCGCTGTCAAAACCCGCGCGCTGGCGGTACGCTGCGGTAATCAGGCTGGGCGTATCTCAAGATCTGGACGTGCAGTACGCAAAGCTATGGCCCGGACGTCTGCTCTGAGACAAAAATAAAACGGGTTTCGGGGTCTGTTTCCCGCTATCCCGGGTCGCGGTTGGCGTGGACGCCAGAGCTTCTGGCGTCCATCCGGGAGGCTCTGGCGTGGACCGGAGATCAAAGGATTCAGGGAGAGGGTAGCACGGAGGCCATCAATGCTCCGCGCCGCCCTTTCTTACTTCTTACCGATGGCGAGGGTTGCGGTGGCGATGGCGAGCCCGGCGGCGATGTCGAGGGCGGTATGCTGGCGAAGGATGAGGATGGAGACGAGGATGACGCCGCTCCAGAGCGTGATTATCGCGCCGGTGACCAGGTGGAGCGTGGCGGGGAGCCAGCTCAGGTGACGCCGGAGGCTGGTCGCGGCAATCAGGGTGAGCGCGGCATGCAGGCAGGGGAAACAGTTGAGCGGAGCGTCCACGAAGATCAGCAGGCGGTAGGCGGCGGGCGCATCGGGGGCGGGCGGACGCGGACATAGTGTCGGAAAAAACAGGAAGAAGAGCCATGCCAGCATTTCCGTGCCGAGCAGGATTTTTCCGAGGTGGATGAGTTCGCGGCGGTCGGGCGCAAGTTGCCAGGCGATGACTATGAGGATGAACATCGAGAGATAGGGCAGCGTCCAGCGTGGATCAAAGGGCAGCAGGGCGCTCACCGGACAGGGCGTTCGCACGAGTGGCGGGCGCAGTTGGATGTGTTGCAGTCCGATGTAGATGGCGCAGCACAGGGTCATGAGGCAAAGGCCGATCAGGAGTTTGGCGCGCTTGTCGGCACAGAGTTGCCGGATGAGTCGGGGGGGAGTTTTCATTCGGGGGACGCCGCCGTCTGCAGGCGGTGCAGGGTGGGGGCGCAGTGGCTGGGGACGAGGTGCGTGTGCGGGCAGAATTTGGCGAAGCGTTGTAGCCGGGCGCGTGTGTCGTCGTAGGTGGCGGGGTTGTCCATCAGCCGGCGTCCGAGCCAGGAGGGGGGGGCGGTGTGGAGGTTGGCGTGCAGCCAGAGCGCGTCGGCAACGAGGAGGTAATCGCGGCCTGCGGAGGCGAGGCGCAGCCCGATCTGGCCGGGGGCGTGTCCGGGCAGGCTTACGGCGGTTGCCGCGCCGTCGAGCAGGGGCCAGGTGGCGGCAAAAAACGGGTCGGGGCGGGCGTCGTTGTCATTGAGGGCGATGTCGCCGGGGCGCGGGAATCCGTCGGGGAGGAGGCCGGGATGGTAGGAGTGCCGGGCGGCGGTCCAGGGGCCGAGGGTCCGGACGCTGTTCCACGCGGTTTGCGAAAACAGGATGCGCGCCTGCGGGAAATCGCGCAGGCCGCCCATGTGGTCGGAATGAAAATGCGAGAGCACGATCATGCCGACATCGCGCGGGGCGATGCCGAGGGCGGCCAGTTGACGGGGGAGTTGGCTGGTTTCCGGGAGGTGCACGGGGAGGAGCATTTCCTGGAGTCTCCAGGGCCAGCGTTTGTGCAGGGTGCGGTGGAGCGGGGAATAGCCGGTATCCCACAGGATGATACCGCGGGCGGCGTGTTCGATCACGGCGACCAGGGCGGGGAAATCGGTGCGTCGCCAGGGGTGGTCGCAACGGGCGATGTGCCCGGGGCCGG
>JAISAX010000900.1 GCA_031266495.1 Opitutaceae bacterium | reverse complement strand
CCCCCCCCCCCCCCGCCCCCCCCCCCCCCCTCTTGCTGGCGGCGGCACACCACGCCACTCGCGGCGGCGAGCGTGTTCATCATCACCGTCCTCTTGACGATCCTGATGTCCCCCCCCGGACGCGCGCCCGAAGCCGCCTACATCTTCGCGGCCCCCGCGCTCTTCTGGGCCTACCACTCGCCGCGCTGGAAACCCTGGCTCGCGACGACACTCGGCTCCCAGGTCGTGGCATGGACGATCGTCCTCGGCTGGCTGCACAACGTCACCTGGCTCGGCCTGTTCCTGCTCGCGCCGGTTATCGGCGCATGGGTCGGTTCATGGTTTGCGCTCGCCCGTTGGGTGATGCCGCGCATGGCCGGACGTCCGACGCCCGTGCGCCTGCTCGCCATGTTCGGCCTGGCCGGCGCCTGGGTCGTCATCGAATGGACGCGCACCTGGTTCCTGAGCGGCTTTCCCTGGGTACCGCTGGCGGCGACACAATGGGAACGCGCCAGCATCCTGCAAATCGCGGCCTGGACAGGCGCGGGCGGCGTGTCGTTTGTGCTCATTGCCGTCAACATCGGCACGGCGGCCTACGCGCACCGGCTGTTGTGCGAAAAAGCGCGCGGACTGGCGCGACGCTCGCAGGAATTCATGGCCGCGCTGTTTTTGCTGATCGCCTGCCTCGCGCTCTTCATCCCCGAAGCGCTCAACCGCGGCAAACACGCCGTGCCGCTTGGCCGCGTGGCCATCGTGCAACCCGCCATCCCGCAAACCCTCAAGTGGGACTCCGCCGAAGGCCCCGGCATCCTCAAAGTGCTGCGCGAGGAAACGCTGGCGGCGGCGGCCACGCGCCCCGACGTGATCCTCTGGCCCGAAGCCACCACGCCCTGGGCCACGCGCGGCGAAAAACCGATGCAGGACTGGGTCGAGGCGCTGGTGCGCGAAGCCGCCGCCCCCCTCGTGCTCGGCTCCATCGTCATCGAACACCCGCAAACGGAAAACGAACAATGGTTCAACGGCGTGCTCCTCGTTGATCCGGAGAACGGCCTGCACGAAAAATTTTATGCCAAACGGAAACTCGTCCCCTTTGGCGAATACGTGCCCCTCCGCCCCCTGATCGGATGGATCGGGAAATTCGTGCCCGTCGGCGACGACTTCCACCGCGGCGCCACCCCCCCCGCCCTCCTGCCCCTTGAACTTGCCGGACGCACCGTGCAAATCGGCCCCCTCATCTGCTACGAAGACATTTTCCCGGACCTCGCGCGCCGGAGCGTCCTGGCCGGCGCCGACGTCCTCGTTGTCAACACCAACAACGGCTGGTTTGGCGAAGGCGGCGCGGCGCGGCAACACGCCTCCAACGCCGTGCTTCGCGCCGTGGAGATGCGCCGCCCCGTCCTGCGCGCCGGCAACAGCGGCTGGAGCGGCTGGATCGACGAATACGGCGCCATCCGCGCCGAACTCACCCGCACGCCCGACGGCGTAGTCCACACGCAACCACGCGCCGGCTCCGGCAAACGTGAACCCCGCGCCGCGGAAGGCACCGTGTATTTCCGCGGCCATGCCACGCTCGACATTTCCATCGATTCACGCTGGATCGGGCAACCAAGCCCCTACGCGCTCCGGGGCGACTGGTTCATCGGCGTCTGCGCCCTGCTGGCCGCGCTCGCCTGGCGGATAACGCGCCCCCCCGCCTCCCTCCCCCTCCCCCCCCCGCCGCCAAGGCTCGCCTCGCCACATCGCACCGGAGGCGCGACCGCCAGGAACCCGTGATCGTGATCCCCGCATCAACGCGCTGTAATTTTTTTCCGATACCGCAACGGCGAGACGCCCAGCCGGGCGCGGAAAAACCGCGCCATGTATTCGGGTGACGCGAAACCCGCCGCATCCGCCACCTGCGGGATGGGCAACGTCGTCTCGCGCAACAAATCCCTCGCCCGCGCCAGGTGCATGTCGCGGATGTAGTCCGCGGGGCTGCGCTCCAGCGTCCTGGCAAACCGCTGTTCCAGCGCCCGGCGCGAGATGCCCGCGTGCGCCGCCATGTCGGACACCTGCACAGGTTCGCCCGCATGTTGCCGCGCCCAGGCAATCGCGGCGCGCAACACCGGATCGGCAATCGCCATCACATCGCTCGACTGCCGCGTCCTGATGCCCTGCGGCGGAATCAATTCGCGAGGCGGCCTGCGGAGCGGCCTCCTTTTTCCGCGCGCCATCAGCCCGTCGAGCATCCGCGCTGCCTGATGCCCGATCTCGGCTCCCGGATGGATGATGCCCGACATCGGGATATGCGAAATCTCCAGAAACACCTCGTCATCGGAAACCATCACCAACGCCACCTCCTCGGGCATCCGCAACCTGGCGAGATGACACGCATGAACCACCTCGCGCCCGATCGCCCACGAAAACAACCCCACCGGCTTGGGCAATTGCTCCAGCCAGCCGGCCAGCGCCCGGATGTTGAGATTCCAGTCGGCCACGCCCCACATGCGATCCTTCACCGTGATGCTGAAAAACTCGCCCCCGCCCTGCCGCACGCACTTGCCAAACTCCCCCATGACACCCGCGTCAAACGCGTTGCCGTCAAGATGCAGGTATCCGAAATTAGCATACCCACGCCCGAAATAATACTCCGCCACCATGCGCGCGCAGGCGTCGTGATCCGTCGTCACGGTGGGAAAGGCGAAATCCGGAAACGTGACCGGCGAGACATTGACCGCGGGGATCCCGAGCGATCGTATCTCCTCGGCCATTACAGGATGCTTGATGTCGGCAATCACCCCCTCGCCCACCCAACCCGCGGGCGGACGGATGATCTCGCTGGCACTGTGCGGCTCCAGAAAAACCTGCCAGTAATTGCTCTTGCGCAGATAGCGGTTGACCCCTTCGAGGATGGAGCGCGCCCACATGGTGGACGTCTCGACAAGCAAGGCAACGCGGGGAAATCCGGCGGCGGGCATGATGGACGGATGGAGCCGGAACGCGAAAACAAACACAACGCAAAAAGCCAGAAAAAATGCGCAAAACGATTTTTATCAGCTCCCCCCGTTTTGATAACATGGAGCAACATTTTTCGTCCCGCCGCCTCCCCCTCCCCCCCCCCCCCCCCACACACACACGCGCACCCGCCGCCACATCATGACCATCAAACCGACCGACTCCCGCGAGGCCCTGACAAATCCCGGCATGGGCTGGGTGCTGCACTATTACGACAACTGGATCGACCTCTACGGCAGCAACCTCGCCCCATCCGACACGGTGCGCGATTTCCCCGGCCTCGGCGTATGTTACCTGCGCCTCCCCTGGTCATGGCTGCAACCGCAGGAAAACCGCTTCCAGTGGAGCGTGCTCGACACGCCGGCCCAGCGCTGGATACGCGAAGGCAAACGCATCGCGCTGCGCGTATCGGCCTGCGAACCGGGCGAGGAATACGCCACGCCGCGCTGGGTGCAGGAACAGGGCGCGCCCGGCCTGCGCTTCACGGCGGGCAGGATTCTTGATGACGGAGCGTGCTGGGAACCGGATTACGCGCATCCGCTGTTTCTCGAAAAACTGGAAGCCTTTGTTTCCTGTCTCGCCGCCCGCTACGATGGCGCTCCGTATCTGGATTTTGTTGACATCGGCTCGTACGGCGCATGGGGCGAGGGACACCGTTACTGGAGCACCGGCCAGCCTGTTTGTGGAAAAACACTCCTGAAGCATTTTGAAATTTACCGCCGCCATTTTCGCAAAACCCGGCTCGTGGTGCCCGATGAGGTTTTTATGCCGGAACCGCAACAGCAACCGGCACCGGCATCGGAACCGGCGATGCATGACGCCTTCCGGGTGAAGGAGTACTGCGTGGGCAACGGCATCGCGTTGCGCGACGACAGCATCGGCGTATTCCCCTTCCGCAAGGAAGCGGTGACGTGGGCCAACGAGATTTTTGCGGATCGCCCGGTCATTCTCGAATCCGAACACTACGGGATGGGGCGTCACGGCGGACACTGGCACGACGGGCAGGAATATCTGGATGCGGTTGCGGCGTATCACGCCAGCTACGCGTCCATTCACTGGTGGCCGCGGGAATTTCTTGAGGACAACCGTCCGTTGATCGACGCGATCAACCAACGCCTCGGATACCGCATCCACCCGCAGAGCATCACGATTCCGGATACGATTCACCCCGATCGATGCTTCACCTGGGCCGGTCACTGGCGCAATGCCGGCGTGGCTCCGTGCCTTCCGGGCGGCTTCCCCTGCCTGACGCTGAAGGATGCCGCCGGCGGCATCGCCGCCGTATTCGTGGACGATGCGTTTGATGTGCGCTCGCTGCCACCATCGCCCGGCGCGCCGGGGGACAACGCGATGCCCGGCTGCGTCCTGCCGCCCTTCATGCGCGCGGGCAGGCACGACGCATTCCTTTCCGTTGGCGACCGCACCGGTTGTCCCGTCATTGAACTCCCGCTACCGCACAACGACGGGGAAAAACGTTACCGGATTGGCGCCATTGAAATTCGACCGCTTGCCAACGGCGCGAAACGCGCCTGCGTGCCGCAAGGTGGACGTTTCCCCATCGAGGATTTTTACGGACGCATGAATCCCGGAATCCCTGCTCCACCGGTGACCCGCGGGTGCTGCTGGTAAAAATAATCCTGTTCGCAAAAAGCCAGAAAAAATGCGCAAAGTAGCTTTTATTTGCCCTCACCCTTCTGCTAAAATCGCCAGCATGTCATCTGCGTTTCCCCAGTTTGCCCGAATCATGAATATACACCGGACACCACGAAGCCTTTTTTCTTGCAGGAGACGGAGCAGTGCTCCGTCTCCTGCAAGAGCTTCATGTGAAGCTCTTCGCCCTGGCGATCAGCCCGGCCTTGCCGCCTTCACCCTGGTTGAATTGCTCACGGTTATCGCCATCATCGGCATCCTTGCCGGCATCCTCATTCCTGTTGTCGGACGAATGAGGAACTCCGCCCGCAACGCCACTTGTATTTCCAACCTGCGGCAATTCGGTGCCGCGTTTTATCTTTATGCGCAGGAACACAAGGACCTTTTGCCCGCCGGCGGCAACTCGCCGGTCTGGTTCAGCGACCTGCGGCCTTACCTGAGCAGTATTTCCAACAGCCCCGGCGAACTCCGCCTGCGTTGCCCCTCCTTTTCCGTAGTGTTTTCCCAATACTTCCCGAACGACGATCCAAACAAAAAGTTCACGGTCGGGTATCAATACAACCGGAATCTCGGCGACGCATTCAAACTCCCCCTGTCACGCATCCAGAACCCGAGCCTCACGCCGATGATATGGGATTCGCCCGGCGCGCATACCGACCAGTCAAGCTGGCCGGGGCCTCCTCCCTCGCCCGGTGGTCCCGAACGGAAATACCGTCACTCCGGCAAGATAAATCTCCTGATGGTTTCCGGATCCATCCAGAACCGGAAAGGCGTTTTTAATCCCGACGAAAAAGTCACCGACACCGATCTTCCCTTTGAGCAAGGCGGCATCAACTGGGAGGCCAACGGCCAACCCTGGTACTGGGAACGCAGCAATTAACCCTCCCCCCCCCCCCCCGGCCACCCTCTCTCCATTCTGACATCATTTCATGGATACAAAACAAAACGTATCCGGAAAATAACGCACCATCATCCAGACTACAAAAGCATATGACTGCAAAACCAACCACACATGGCTTCTTGCCCATTCCGGGAAAAGAGACGCTGGCGCTTTTTTGTGCCGCCTTTCTTGCCCTGTCCGCCGTTACCGGCATGTCGGCGGCGACCGAGGAAAAGACATTCACGGCAGTTTCCGATACCTATATCCGGTCAGACAGTGATGCCGTCCAGAGCAACGGCACAAGCGGTCAGATAACGGTCGGCAGTCTTGCCAACGGGGCCGATATGCGCGGATTGTTCAGCTTCGATCTGTCGTCCCTGAACCTGGCCTCGAACCAGTCCATCTCTTCCGTGACACTGGTGCTCACCTCCATCGGCAAGGATGGAGTGGGAGACAGTGTGGAGGACAATATCACTGTGGAGCTGTATGCTCTGGAAACTACGTTCGTGGAATCCCAGGCAACCTGGAGCAAAGCCACAACCGACACTTCCTGGGGCACCCCCGGTGGCGATCTCGGAACGGCATTTGGCGGCACCTCGGTAAAAACCGGCATCGGCACTGCCGTCGCTGACGGGGGAGAGAGGGGAAAGCAATACACCTGGAAAATCTCCGAGAAGGCAGCGGTGGACTACATTACGTCCTGTGTCGGTTCCTCGCTCAATCTGATTCTGAAAAGAGACGTCATAACGAACATCCGGACAATCGCGAATTTCGCCAGCAAGGACCATGGCACTACGAACTACCGTCCCCAACTCGTCATCGAAATCATGACCGCACCTATTCCCGAACCCGCCACATTTGTTTTTGTTTCAGGGATCCTCGTTCTCGGTGCCACCTGCGTCTGGCGCGGCAACCGTTTCCGGAAATCATGACACGACCTCTTCCATGCATTTCTCCTGTATCCACATCCTTCTGACTTCCGCTCTTGCTGCCGGCATCCCCTGTGTCATGGCCGCCGATGCCAATACCCGGACACTAAAACAACCCGGCATCGTTCTTGATGCCGGAAACTGGAACGACATTCGCATCCAGGACGAGAACGGGAAAACACTGCTGACCCTCACCGGCATTCACCTCAAATGGACGCCCGCCGCGCGCGCCACGTCAGGAACCATTCGCCATCTCGCCACGGAGGACAACCAGCCCGCGCTCGAAATCGGTTACGATTTTGCCCCCGGTTCCGGAGACGCTTCCACCGGCACTTCGCGGATCGCCGCCATCGCGCGTCTTGTTCCCCGGCCCGGGCGCGTCGATATCGATTATCAACTCCGCAACGTCCCCGCCTCCGCCAAACCGGACGGCAGCATGTTCACCTTCCGTTTTGCTCCCGGCGCGGTTCCGCTCCCCTCCGGAAAACCCGGCCTCTGGAAACGCCATGAACACGGCGGCATCCCCCAAGAACATCCGGACGGGAAATTCACGCTCCACCGGACCGGAGACCGCACTATCGCGTTCGCCTTTGCCACCGACTCCAAAGCCAACACGGGATGGCGCGACCATTACTCCCACCATATCGGGCTCGTCAAATCCGCCGACGATCCCGGAACCTACACCGGAAAACTTGCGATACTCCTGACACCGCCCGACTGGCCTGCCGAACTTGCCTCTGCCCGCTGGCATGATCGCCCCACCGCTCTGAAACTCCACACGGACAAAACCTTCAACTGGTGGGAATCCGTCCGCGACGCCCCCGCGGACCGCCAGCCCGAACTCACCCTCGCCGCCACACTCGCCAACACCTCCTTCGCTCCCGGAAAATTTGTAATCAGACACTGGATACGGGATTTTGCCGGAAACATCGTCTCGCAATCCGGACGCGACCTCGATCTCGCGCCCGGCCAGCTCGTCGATGAAACCATCCGCTTCCGCCCGTCGGACCGGTCCATTGATCCCTCGCGGGAAATCTTCTTCGCCGAAGTCTCCATCGCCGACAAGGCCACCGGCAAGGAACTCGCCTTTGCCCGCACCAACCTCGCCCTCCTGCCACCGCACGCCTTCAAAGGCACGTCGGCGGACAGCATTTTTGGCATCGCCGCCTACTGGCCATTCCCCGACGAAACTTCCGTGCAACGCCTGATGGAGCGCATGGGCGTCCGCTGGTATCGCAACGGCAATACACACAATTACAAAAACATCACCGCCATCCGCCACAGCCAGATACCGGCCAAAACCCACGAGGAAGACACTGCCGCCGGAGACAAATGGATACGCGAGCAACTTCAACTCTGCGTCGATCAGGCCAACCCCGCCTGGGAGTTTGGCAACGAGATCAACTACGCCGTCATGAGTATCGGCATGGGCGATACGGTCAAGGACCAGGAACGCGCCAACCGCATCGAAAAATATCTTGGCTGGGTGCGCGCCATCCGCCGCATCCAGCGGGAAATGGGACCGCCCGCCGCCAATGTAAAACTCCTCAGCGTCGGCCTTGCGGGCATGGACGTGAAATTCACCGATGCCATTCACGACGCCGGCGGCTGGAAACTCCTCGACGGCCTCGCCCTTCATCCCGGACGCGGCAATTTCACTCCCGACTACCCCGTCTCCGAACCTTGGCAAACCTGGAAAAGCGGAGCCTACGGCACCTACTGGAACTATTACGGCTCCGTCCGCACAGCAGCCAACCTCGTCAGAAAATACGGCGACACCCCGCAAAAACCCAAGGAACTCTGGCTCACCGAAGTCTATGCCAGCGCCTTTCCCAACAGCTTTTGGGAAGACTCGCTGCGCCACGGCGCCGAGAACGCCATCCTCTCCTTCGGCCTCGCCATGAGCGAAAACGTCAAGGCGCTCATGTGGTATCAACTCTTTGATACAGTCTGGCACGACAAGCTCGGCGTGAACCCGAAGGACCGCGAATATTACTTCGGACTGATCAACCGCGACCTCGGTTTCAAGCCCGCGCTTCTTGCCTACGTCACCGCCGCCGAGGAGCTTGACCAGGCGAAATTCGTCCGCTGGCTGCGTTTCGATGCATCCTCCAAAACCCGCGGACTCCTCTTCGACACGCCTCGCGGACCCCTGGCGATCCTCTGGGATCGCACCGACGGCTACATTCTTACGGAAAAGACAGAAAACTTTGCCTCCCCCGAACCCTGGATCGACCAATGGCGTTCGCGCCTCCCGACCACCCTGCCTGTCGCCTCGGGTCATGGAAATGTCACTACGATAAACTCCATTGGCCAGCGCCGAAACATGACCCCTGCGACCACGGCTCGCGGACCGGAAATCACGCTCAAGCTCACCGGCGCGCCAGTGATCATCTACGGACTGGATCCGGAAAAACTGCGGTGATCGTCCTCTCCCCCCCCCACACACACCACTCTTCCCTTCTGCTGTTTCCTCTGAAAACGTCGAAGTACCAAAGTGCGCCCCTGCGAGGAGAATGCCAGTTGAACCCGACAGTTATTCGATTCCCTCCAGCACTTCCCTGACCAGCAGATGCGGAAACGCCGGAGAACCGTTCAGCGTGTCCGCGGTTTTCCGATACAGGACGCGGTTGGCCGGCGCCGGATCGGTCAACGCAAGCGACGCCAGCGCGAGACGCTTCGTCTCCACATCGACCCCGCTCCCGCAAACGTCTTCGGAGGCAAATGTCACCTCTCCCGCAAGAAAGCCGGCCATGCGACGCTCGTCACCACCGCCCGCACGCAAATACTCCAGAGCCTGTCCCAGATGACGCTCCGCCGCTTCGGCATCGCCCGCCCCGAGCGCGAGCAGCCGCAAGGTGAGGGCGTTGACCAGATCGGGCTTTTCGAGCGCGGCGGCCGCCTTGCGGTGATCGCGCTCCGCCACGGCCTCGCGAAAGGCCGCATACGCGCTCGCCTCTCCCTCAACTCCGTCGTTGCCGGACCGGATTTTTCCCGCCGCCGCCGCCTCGTCGCCCCTGGCATAAAGCAGCGCGGGCAAAAGGTATGCCTCCAGCCCTTCGATGTTTTTCTCCGGAATGCCCTCGCTCTTCAGTTCGTTCTTCAACCCGTCCAGAAGCGATTCGTCCGACACCTCGCCCGATGCCGTCAGCCGCCGCAACTCCGCAACCTGTCGCAGCGATTCAAACGCGAAAGACCGCGGTATCATCTTGCGCACGGCCTCGGCATCACGAAGCGCGCCGTGATAGTCGCGTTTCATGAGATGCGCGTCGCTCGCAATCCTCCGTAGTCCGATCTCCATGTCCGTATCGACGGGCGCCTTTTCGCCGAAGGCGGCGCGTGCCTGGCCGATCAACTCAAGCACTTCGTCGGGACGCACGTCGTCACGCGCACTGGCGGCAAGACCGATCCACGCCCATCGTTCCGGTTTGGATACGGCCAGCGCTTTTTTGTACAATGCGGCCGCCCGCAGCGCAGTACCGCGCGCTGCACGCCCCGCCAGGTACCAGAGCGCGCCATCATCGGGACTGGCCTCGGCCAATGCCTCGTACTCCGCGGCAAAGTCGATCTCCGGATGCAGACGCTCGCCAAGTATCTGGTATGTCCGGTGCGCCTCGACCAGCACGGGGCGTTTTTCGCACAGTGTCTTCAGCTCCGCGAAAAATTCCTCATCCGGCATATGATGCAACGCCATCGAATGGAGGAAACGGTCGTCCGGAAACGCGTGAAGGAGATCAAATGCGTAACGTCTCGTCTCCTCCCGTGTGCCGACACTGGCGACAATGTTCAGGCGAGCGGGCAGCGAATGGCGCTCAAGCAACGCGAGGCGTGTGCGCACCTTCGTCGTGTTTTCATTCATCATCAGCGTGGCGGGAAACTCCTCGAAAATGTAGTTGGGACGTTGCGCGACTTCCGAACGGACGCCGGCAAACAAACGGAAATGCCGGCCGGTTTCGTCCTCGCCCGCATTTGCGCGCCTGTCCGGTTTCGTGCTGTATGTCGTGCTTTCCTGATACCAGACGGCAAGCGCGTCGGGATTGATAACAACAACGCGATGCGGGAACGGCCCGGCCAGAAACGGCGTGGTCGCCACCACTTCGTGCGAGTTGCCCGCCGGATCGGTAAACACGGTTTTGCCCGCGGGCAGCGTCATTTTGTGGACGGCATCGGGGGCAAGTGCGAACGGCTGTCCGTTGATCGTCGTGATGTAGGTTTCAGGCCAGCCCGAGAGCACCACCGCATCGAACTGTTTTTTCATCAGCGCGCAGACCAGAACCCAGATGCCGAACATCCCGCCGGCGAGGATCGCCAGGCGCTTCGCAGGCGAGCCGGCCAAACGTCGCCGCGCGTGCGCAGCGGCCTTGCGTGTGTGCGCTTCCAGGGGAGACACCGGCTCCGTATCCGGATTCTGCTCACCGCGTCCCTGCGGCTGCGAAGGCGGCTGCGATGCCCCGGGCAGCGGCGGCGGCGGAGCGGGCGCGATGGCGTTGAGCACCTCGTCGGTGACATCGACGCCTCCGGTAATGAGCGTTTGCCAGAGGCATTGCGGCGTGTAGATCAGGCCCCACGGAAGGCCCCACCAGCCAAAGAGCAGGGAAATGAGCGCGTAGCCCAGACCGGGAATCACGCTGCTGCGGCCGGCCGGCACGAAGGTCACGCCGCTCGAACGTCGCAGCGTCACCACGAGCAACGAAATGCAATACGGATAATAGACAAAACGTCCGCCGCGCTCGACTTCGGCGCGGATTTCTTCAGGCGACAGGTGATCGATACCGGTACGGGTATTCATGTGGGAGGGTTGCACGACACAACCAGGCTGGCCGCCAAAGGAAAGCCTCAAAATCCGGCCCAGGCTCCCTGGGTGTAACTGAGGGTACGCGGGTCGACGCAACGACAGGTTTTTTCTGCCGAACCGGTCCGCCTTCACAGGCACTTTTCCGCCAGGAAAAGTCGAGGCCTGTGCCTACTCCCGGCGGCGTAACATCCATTCATTGATCCGTTCCTATTTGGCGTTCCCTGGCGATTCCAACTGCTGGATACAGGAGGAGAGAGAGAGTGTGTGTGTGAAAGAGAGGAGAGAATGAGAGAAGAGGGGGGGGAGGGGGGAGGCGAAAAAATCGGAGAGGAAGGCGCTTCATCTAACGTGTTAGATTCCGATGCCCTTGTCTTTCTCCATCAACAGTCGTTTTTATGCACGCGTTACTATTCAAATCACTCGCATCACCTGCAACGCCCGCAACACCCGCATCACTCCGAAAACCACCATGAAACACAAACTCACATACCAGCACATCCGGTCCATCTTGCCTGGCATCGTCGCGATTCTCGTCGCCCTTCCCGTATTCGCAGCCGCCGCAGCGAACGACCCCATTTCCGTCAGCGTTTCCGCCGACGCATGGATCCGCTCCGACAACAAAAACCAGTCCAGCGCGAACGCCTCCAACGCAGTTGGCCAAATCTCGGAAGGCGGCAACGCCCGCGCCCTGCTCCGTTTTGATTTCTCGGAAATCTCCCTGCCTGAAAACGCCACCTTCGCCTCGGTCTCGCTGGTCATCATCCGCGCCAATGTGGATAGCTCCTCCGAGTCCGCAACCGTGACGTTTAACGTCCACGAACTGACCACCTCTTTCAACGAGTCCGCGACCTGGAACAAATCCAACGCCTCGGACGACTGGACAACCGCAGGTGGCGGTGGCGATTATGACAGCATCGTCCTCGCGTCCGCCGACCTCGGCACCAAGACGGCAATCTACACACCAGATTCCTTCAGCGGCGACGGGCTGAATTCCATTGTCAAAAACGCGCTGGAAAACGGCTCGGTGCTCAATCTCCTCATCAAGACCGCTGACGAGGACACCTTCACCAACCGCCACCTCATCTGGTTCAAATCCATGACGGACTCGAACAGCAACCTGACCAGCAGTGCCAACGCCACACTCCTGATTGAATACACGATGATCCCTGAACCGGCGACGACTGCCGCGCTGTTCGCCGGCGTCGCGATTCTCGCCGCCATCGGCATCCTTCGCCGCCGCCGCCGCCACCGCCACCGCCACCACCGCTGAAAAAAAACCGCACGCAACACCACCCGACACCGCATCACCATGAAACCTGAACGCGCATTCACACCTCAACGGCGCGGCAGCGCCCAATCGAAAATCGGGAATCGAAAATCGAAAATCAGCCGCGCCTCCCGCGCCTGGCGCGGCTTCACACTCGTCGAACTCCTCACGGTCATCGCCATTATTGGCATCCTTGCCGCCATCATTATTCCCACTGTTGGGAAAGTACGCAAAACCGCGAAACGCGCCGTCTGCGCCTCCAACCTCCGGCAGGTTGCCACCGCCTGCATCATGTATCGCAACGACAACAAAGGCAAAATGCCCTACTCGCCGCAACGCGACGGACGCTTCATTCTCCGGGCCAACGGCGCTCCCGACATTTTTTATCAACTCCTCCCCTACGTCGGCCTTCAACCCCTGTACGACAACCCCGCAAGCATGACGCACCCTCCCTCGATTTTCATGTGCCCGGATTTTCGCGGAAATGAAATCCCGCACTGGGACAAGGCCACCGCGCCAAGCGGCGTCCTGCTGGCGGGCTATATCCTCAACCAATATGCGACGAGACCGGCAGGATCCGCTGAAGCAGCGTCCGATTACACCGATGAAAACACCCCGCCGCGCCGCGTCATCGCATGGGATATCAACTACTGGTGGGTAGCAGACCAGGTTTCGGCGGGCATCACAAGTTTGCCGGCTCCGCACGACAACGAAGGCTTCAACGCCGCCTCCTGGGCCGGCAGCGTCCGCTGGATAAAAAAAGCCCCGCTCGTCGGAAGCCAGGCGTGGATCTTCGGGACACTGGAACAATACTGAACCGGAACAAACCTGACCTTGCCGCTCGCCATCTGCGCGAAACCTCCCCTCCCCCCCTCCCTCCCCTCCTCACGCGAACAAACATCTTTTCCCGGAATGAACCATTCCCGACTCCCCGCCGCCCGTCCGCCGCGCCAGGCGCTCTTGCCATACCTGATGCTCCTGGCGCTTTCAGTCCATCCCGCTGTATCCAGAATCCGCGCACAGACGCCAGCCACGCCTGTTCCGGCCCCGGCACCCGCCGCCATCTACAAGGCCGAAAACGGTTTGCCCTACCATGAAGGAGCGGCCACCGCCAAAGCCGACGATTACCAGCGCGCCCGTTGTCAACTCAACCTTCATTACCCGACCAACCGCCCCGGCTACCCGACGCTCATCTGGCTCTGGGGGGGCGGACTCACCGGCGGCGGAACCCGCAACATCCCCGCCCAACTCCGGAACAAAAACCTTGCCATCGCGTGCGCCGGTTACCGCCTCTCTCCCGCGGCCACGCCCGACCAAATCCTTGAGGACGCCGCCGCCGCCACCGCCTGGACCCTGCGCCACATTGCCGAACGCGGCGGCGACCCTAAAAAAATTTTCCTCGCCGGACACTCCGCCGGCGGCTGGCTCGCCGCCATGGTTGGCATGGACCCGCGCTGGCTTGCCCCGCATGGCCTTGCGCCGTCCGACCTTGCCGGCCTCATTCCCGTCAGCGGACAAGCCAGCACGCACTTTCTCGTCAAAAAAATCCACGGTGACACGGGACCGGAATTGCGTGTCATGGTCGATGAATACGCGCCGCTTTGGCACGCGGCGCAAAAAAAACTCCCGCCCGTCTGCCTGATAGTCGGCGACCGTAATCTCGAAATCAAAAACCGCGTCGAGGAAAACGCCCTCTTCGCGACCAGCCTTCGCAACCTCGGCCACGCCGTCGAATTTTACGAAATCGGCGGACACGACCACATCGCCGTGCAGAACGCCGCGTGGACGCTCATCCCCGGCTTCATCAAACGCACCCTCCGAAACTGAACGCCCTCCCCCCCCTCCCCCCCCCTTCTCCACGAAATATGCATTCTTGACGAACGCCATGCATCCCGCGGCCACACGATTCTTCCTCGTATCGATCCTTTCCCCCGCATTCGGTATTGTATCCAGCATTACCACCCCGCTGCAAGGCGCGCCCGCAATCGGGATTGAAAACCCGCAAGACGCTCTCATCGCCCCCGCCGGAGTTCGCCGGTCCATCGGTATCCGGATTTTCATATCCGAGAGCGACGATGCGCGCCCCTCGCGCTTGCGTTGCCGCCTTCGCCATTATCAATTCGGCCTGGATTTTGATCCGTCATCGCCACACGACTACAACCGTACGCTCGCGCTGCCGCCGTCCACCGGACCGGCGCCCCTTCGCGCGCCCCTGGAGATAACGCTGCCCACGCCAGGCCTGTATCAGCTCGAACTCTCGGCCATCACCCCGGACGGCACTGTCCTGGTCACGACAAGCACCCGCCTTGCGGCCATCCTGCCCCGCAAGGCAAACACGACTCCGCCGGACGACTGGGGAGTCTGCACGCATTTCGGCCACAAAAAGGGAACGATCCCCCGCTCGCTCGAACTGGTCCGGCTCGCCGGATTCTCGCGTATCCGTGATGAAGTTTATTGGGACAGCATCGAAAAAAAACCTGGCGAGTTTGTGTTCCCCGAATCCGCCGATGCGTACATCAAGACCGCGTCCACGCTCGGCCTGCGTCCGCTCCTCGTCCTCGCCTATGGCAACGGGAAAACGTATCCGTCCGCGTTTGCCGGCGGCAAAGGATTTCCCGAATCGCCGGAAGCCCGCGCCCTGTTCGTCCGGTATGCCCGCGAAATGGTGACCCGTTACCAACCCCGCGTCAAAGACTGGGAACTCTGGAACGAACCGCACTCCTGGGGAAAAGCCTCGCCGGAGACCTACACCGCGCTTCTCAAGGAGGTGTATCCGGAAATCAAGTCCATCGATCCGGAAGCCACGGTGATTTCCTGCGGCGGCGGCGGTGCGGGCGGCGGCCCCGGCGCCCAATACATCACGGGAATCCGTGACAACGGAGGCCTCGATTACCAGGACGCCTTCAGTATCCATCCTTACATGGCGCCTGGCAACAATCCCGACACCGGGTATCCGGCAAACAATTCACCGCTTCCCCGTGTCAGCATTCCGGTTGTCTGGCCCCACCTGCAAAACTTCATCAACCACAACCGGCGCACGAACGGAAAACCACTCGGACTCTGGGTCACCGAAATCGGCTGGTTCACCTCTCCCGTCACATTCGCCAATCCCGAACTGACGCAAGCCGCCTGGTTTGCCCGCACGTACCTGCTCGCCCGCCGCCATGCCACGGCCAGGGCCGTCTTCTGGTACGATTTTCAGGACGACGGCAACAACCCCGAAAACAAGGAGCACCACTTCGGACTCATCACCGCCGACTACCAGCCCAAACCGTCGTATGTGACGGCGGCCACGCTCTCCGCCACCCTGGGAAACCGTCCGTGGCGCAAGGCGCACGTGGAAAATGACGATGTAAAGATTTTTGAATACAAGTCCGCCTCCGGCGAATCCGGCACCATGATCGCCGGCTGGACGGTTTTCAATGAACCCCGCGCCGTGGCCGTTCAATTGCCCGCCGGTCGCTACCTCCGCCGCGACTGGCGCGGCCAGGAAACTCCTGTAATTATTCCCGGAGGACGCGCATGGAAATGGAAACTCGGCCCGATGCCGGAATACCTCATGCCCCATCCCTGATTGCTGCCACCCCATGCTCAATCCAGTAACTGACATTACGCAGGCAGCCGGTCCGCCTTCAAAAAGCCTCGGCTGCGTAACCTCGGTTACCTCAAAAATCATCCCGGAATCCCT
>JAISAX010000897.1 GCA_031266495.1 Opitutaceae bacterium | reverse complement strand
CCCCCCCCCCCCCTCCCCCTCCCCCCCGCTATGTATCCATTTTTTCGTATTCTCCCGCTCGCCCTGTTTTTCACGGCCCTTGTCCGGTCTGATGTCACGCTCCCCGCCCTTTTTTCCGGGCACGCCGTCCTTCAAAAATCCACGAGCACTCCCGTCTGGGGACGCGCCGCTCCGGGGGAAACCGTTGCCGTCACCCTCGGCGAAGCCGCCGCCCGCGCCACCGCCGGACCCGACGGCAAATGGAGCGTCGCGCTCGACCTTTCGCCCCTCCCCCCCGGCCCCTTCCAGCTTCGCATCCAGGCCGCCAATACAATCATCATTCCCGACGTCCTCGTCGGCGAGGTCTGGCTCGCCTCCGGCCAGTCCAATATGGAATGGCCACTCAAAAAAACCACCGGAGCCTCCGATGAAATCGCCGCGTCATCCAATCCCCGGCTCCGTCACTTCGCCGTAAAAAAGAAAACCACCGATTCCCCCGCCTCCGACCTTGAGGGGCATTGGGAAATCGCCTCGCCGGAAACCAGCGGAGCCTTCAGCGCCATCGCCTGGTATTTCGGAAAAAATCTCCAGCGCGAACTCGACGCGCCCGTCGGCCTGATCAACTCAAGTTGGGGCGGCACTCCCATCGCCCCGTGGATCAGCGCCGAAGCCTTTGCCCGTGACACCGAAAACGCCGCCGACATCCAACGCCGCCGCGACGACGTTCTCGCCTTCCCCGCAAAAATCCGCGCCTACGCCTGCGACATACGAAACTGGATACAAACCCATCAACGCGCCGCCCCCCTCTCCCCCCTCCTCCCTCTCAACACCGCGACTCCGCCTCCGGTTGATGAAACATGGCACTCCATCACGCTGCCCGGCCTCGTCCGCAAGGAAGGTCTCCCCGATGCCGGTGTTTTCTGGCTTGCCCGCGCCGTCACCCTCCCGCCCGAACGCGCCAACCTCGCCCTCATCCTCGACCTCGGACGTATCGAAGGTTTCTGGACAGTTTACTGGAACGGCGTCGAAGTCGCCCGCTCCACGCCGGGCCAGGGAGCCGCGCCTTTTGTTCGCGTTATCGTCGGCAGCGAGCGCGTCAGGGCGGGCGAATCCATGCTCGCCCTGCGCATTTTCAATCCCGCCGAAAACACCGGCATCGCCGGAGGCCCCTTCCGTGCCGGAACGATTCCCCTTGCCGGCGCCTGGCGCGCCCGCATCGAACACCCCCTCCCCCCTCTCACCGCCCAACAACGCGCCACCCTCCCCCCCCGCCCGCTCCAGCCGCCCGAACGCCGCAAGACGCCCTCCCTCATTTACAACGCCATGATCGCCCCGCTCGCGCCTTATCGCATTCGCGGCGCCGTCTGGTATCAGGGCGAATCCGACGCCGGACGCGCCAGCCAATACCGCGCCGATCTTCAACGCCTCATCAACGACTGGCGGCAACAATGGGGCGCTGATTTCCCGTTTCTCATCTGCCAGCTTGCCAGCTACGGAGCCAAAACCGCCGACCCCGCCGCGCCCAGCCGCATCGCCGAACTCCGCGAAGCCCAGGCCGCAGCCCGCGCGCTCCCCGGCACGAGCCTCGTTTCCCTCATCGATCTCGGCGAGGAACTCGACATCCATCCGCGCGACAAACGCACGCCCGGTCAACGGCTCGCCAACGCCGCCCTCGCCGACGTTTACAACCGCGGCGACATCCCGGCCTCCGGCCCCGCCTGTCTGAAACACACCCCCCTTCCCGCTTCCCCCGGCGAATCCGCCGGACGCATCCGTATCCATTTCAAAAGCACAAACGGAGGGCTTGTCGCGCATCCGCCGCCGGCGGCATATCGTCCCCGTTCCGCGCCGGGCGCGCGAGAAATCCCGCTGCGTCGCAATGCCCCACCCGGAAGCCAGCTCGAAGGCTTTGCCATCCGTGGGGAAGATGGCCGCTGGGCCTGGGCATCCGCCCGCATTGAGGGCGACACCGTTCTTGTCTGGTCCGATGCCGTGCCGCGTCCGGTTGCCGTTCGCTATGCGTGGGCGGACAATCCCACCTGCAACCTCTACGACGCCACCGGACTGCCTGCCATCCCCTTTCGCACAGACAACCGGCAACAGTAAGGGCACGAGTCAGAACCTGAATGGAGCGAAGGAGCGCCGGGATTGAAGAGAGGGAGCCAAGGAGCTGACACGGGAGTTTACCGGATTGTGAATAAATGACCGGGGCAGCGACGCTGGCTCCCTCTTCAAGACCAGGCAGATTCGCACTGCTTATTTCCTTATGGTGCCCAAGGCCAGGCGGACGAAGGCAGGCCGAACGTTGTGCCGGATAAAGGCGGGGAAAATGTTTCTTGTGACCATTCCCGCCCGGACCGAGGCCCGAAAACGCCCCGCTCGCAGCGTTTGACGCCGTGCCTGTGCACGGCTTAGGGTGCGCGCCCTTATGATCGACCTCATCAAAAAAACGCTTCTCGCGGGCGTAGGCGCCGCTGTCGTTACCAAGGAAAAAATCACGGAATCCCTCAACGATTTCGTCCGCCAGGGCAAAGTCACCGCCGGCGATGCCCGCATCATGGCCGACAAGATCGCCGAGCAAGGCCGGCGCGAATTCGAGGAAGTAAGCGAAAAACTCGGCGCGAAGATCCGGGATCTCACCTCCCGCGAATCCTCCGCCCTCAAGGAGCAGGTGGCCGCGCTCGAACAGCGGATCGCCGCCCTCGAAGCCCGCCTTGCCGAACCCCCTTCCCGCAGCGAAGAACCGTGAAAAATAAAAGCCTGAAAATCTGAAATCTGAAATCTGAGATCTGAGATCTGACGGCTGGCGGCTGGCGGCTGGCGGTGGGAGTTGCGAACACAGGTTGCGCAGACAATCTCCCCCCCCCCCCCACACCCTCGCCGCCCGGAGTCCGCGAATTCACGTTCGCAACTGCATCTTTTCAGCCTTCAGGCTTTCAGTCCTTCGGCCTTTCGGCCCATCAGCCTTTCCCCATGAAGCCGCTCGGCCTCATTCACAACGCCGTCCGCGCCAAGGAGATTTTTTCCGTCCTCGCGCGGCACGGCTTTGCCAACCTCCTCAACCAGGTCGATCCGCAAGGCGGCTGGTGGCAGCGGTTCGTGCCGCAACCCGCCACACGCCGCACCCTCTGGGAACGCACCCGGCTCGCGCTCGAGGAGCTAGGCCCCACCTTTATCAAGGCCGGCCAGATCATGAGCATGCGGCCCGACGTGCTCCCGCACGGCCTCATCCTCGAACTGCGCAAACTCCAGAACGCCGTCACCCCCCTGCCCTTCGGGGAGATGCGCCAGGTCCTCGTTGACGAACTCGAACTCGAGCCACGCGAAGTATTCGCCACGTTTGACGAAACCCCCATCGCCTCCGCCTCGCTCGCCCAGGTTTATTTTGCCACCCTGCCCGACGGACGCGAAGTCGCCGTAAAAGTCCAGCGCCCCAACCTCACCCGCAGCGTCCACACCGACCTCGACCTGCTCGCCTGGTTCGCCGCGCAACTCCACCAACGCGTCCACGCCTTCCAGCCCTACGACCTGCCCGCCGTCGTCGCCGAAGTCCGCGAAGGCCTCTTGCGCGAACTCGATTTCCGCAACGAAGTCCTCAACCAGCAATACTTCAACACCCTCAACCCCCACCCCGAAAAAGTCTTCGCGCCCGCCGTCGTCGAAGAACTCTGCGGCGAACGCGTCCTCGTCATGGAACGCATCAACGGCGTCCCCGTCACCGCCGCCGCCCGCCTGCCGCGCGAGGAAGCGCAACGCATCGCCGCCAACGGCGCCGAATCCATTCTCCACCAGGTGCTCGTCATCGGCTTTTTTCACGCCGACCCGCACGCCGGCAACATCCTCCTCACGCCCGACGGACGCGTCTGTTTTCTCGACTGGGGCATGACCGGCAACCTCACGCGCCGCCTGCGCCACGGCCTGGCCGACCTGCTCGGCGCCGCCGTCCACCAGGACGCCGAACGCATCGTGCAAATCGCCGCCGAACTCGGCAGCCCCACCGGCCGCGCCGACCTGCGCGCCATGGAACGCGACGTCACGCTCGTCCTCCGGCAAGACTTCAACACCGCCCTCAACACCACGCTCAACCACGTGCAAATCGGCCGCGTGATGCTGAAGCTGCTCTTCATATTCGGGCAAAACGGCATCAACATCACCCGCGACTACTCGCTGATGGCCAAGGCCGTGCTCTCCATCGAGGAGACGGCGCGCACGCTCGACCCCACCTTCGAACTGCCGCGGCACGCCCGCCCCATCCTCCGGGAACAGCAACGCGAACGCACCGGCCCCCGCGCCATGCTCCGCGAGACGCGACAATTCCTGCACACCCTGGCGACCGGCGCGCGCGAACTGCCATCGGGGATCTTCCGGATCATCCGCCGCATGGAGCGCGACGACCTGACGATCAAGTTTCGGCACGAAGGCCTCGAGGATCTGGACGACGCGCTCAAGACGGCGAGCAACCGCATCACGCTCGGCGTCATCATCGGATCGCTGATCATGGGATCGTCGCTGATCGTGACGGCGCGAGTGGGACCGGAAGTATTCGGATATCCGTTACTCGGCATGGCCGGCTACCTGCTATCGGCGCTTTTCGGCTGCTACATCGTGTGGGATATTTTCCGCCACGGCCGCCACCGGTAGCAGTCAGGCAAGAAGGAGACGATCCGGTAG
>JAISAX010000891.1 GCA_031266495.1 Opitutaceae bacterium | reverse complement strand
CGGGAGAGGGGGGGGGGGGGGGGGGGGGGGAAGACCGGTTATGTTTGTTTTCATGCGCGCCTCCTCAACAGCCAGAGAAAAAACGGTCCGCCCAGGAACGCCGTCACGATGCCGAGCCGCAGGTTGCCCGCAAATCGTCCGAGCAAATCGCACGCCAGCACGAACGCCGCGCCGCCGACCAGCGAAAGCGGCACCAGCCGCCGGTGCTCCGGCCCCGCCAGCAGACGCAGCAGATGCGGCACCACCAGACCGACAAACCCGACCGTGCCGACCACCGCCGTCGCCAGCGCCGTGAGCACCGTCGAAAGCGCGAGCAACTGACGCCGCAACCGTCGCACATCCACGCCCAGGCTCTGCGCCTCGGTCGAGCCGAGGCTGAGCAAATCCATCGGTCGCCCCAGCGGCCAGAGTAATGCCGCGCAGACTACAACCGGCGACCCCATCCACACATGTTCCCACGTCCGGTCCTCCAGGCCGCCGAGCAGCCAGAAAATGATCCGCGCGTTGCGCTCGTAGGTCAGCGTGAAATTGGAGAGCACGTAACTCGTGACCGCGCCGAGCAGGGCGTTGAGCGCCACGCCCGCCAGGAGCAACCGTTCCGTGCTCGCGCCACGCCGCGCCAGCACGATCACCGCTCCCGTGGCGACAGTCGCCCCGGCAATCGCGGCCAGCGGAGCGACGAACAACGACGCGCTCGCCAGCCCGAACCCGAGCGCCACGACCGCGCCCGCCGCCGCCCCGCTGCTCACGCCGAGCAGCCCGGGGCTGGCAAGGCTGTTGCGAAAATACGCCTGCATGACGAGGCCGCTCGCCGCCAGTGCCCCGCCGACCAGCACGGCCACGACCACCCGCGGCAACCGCATTTGCCAAAGGACGGTCGTCGCCAGTTCGTCGCGCCGCAGCAGGCCGTCGAGAATCTGCCGCGGTCCCATCGGCAAATCGCCCACTCCGAGCGAGACCGCCGCCAGCGCGACAAGCAGCGCGAGGGCGACCGGAAACGCAAAACGGGCGGCGGCAGGGCTAGCGGCGGACATAGGCGCGGGAGAGAGAGGGGGGGGGGGGGGGGGGGACGGACGGAGCGGGGCGGGGAGGGGCGGGGGAGGGGGAGAAACACATCCACCTTCCCGTGATTCCGGAAAAAACAAGGGGACCGGGCCGTGTCGTTGTAATGTCAATACGCCGGCCGGGTTCCTGATTCTGGTTTTGGTTCTGATCCTGATTCTGGTGCTGGTTCTGGTTTTGGTTCTGGTCCGCAATGCCCTCCATCACGGGCTGGAAGCCCGTGCCACTCCCGGAGCGGGCGGGACGCCCGCGCCACGTCGATCCGGCGGCTTCGCCGTCCACGGGCAAGATGCCCGTGCCACGTTGCGGATGATCGAAGCGCGCCGGATGCAGGCTCCACGCCAGCTTTTCGTACCCCTGTACCCGCAAATGCGATACACAACCGAGTTGCCATGATTCGACGAGCGCCACGCGCCGCTTTTTCACCGCCGCCATGAACTTGTAGGGCGGCAAGGTCACGAACGGCGCCAGCGCGGCGTCCACGCCGTCGCCCGGCAACACGACCATCTCGACCGGCCATGTCAGCATTTTTTCGGCGGGCGGCGCGTCATGTCCGCGCAAGCCTCCGAGCGTGGCGGCGAGGTTTTCGCCGGCGGCATGGTCGCACAGATCCTGAAACGTCGTGTCGCGACCGGGAATCAAGCCATAGGTGGAAGGAGCGATCACGCGCACCAGACGCACTCCCGCCAGCCGGCGGCGCAACTCCGCCACCCGTGCCTCGCAATCGGCGATCACGCGCTCCGCCCGCGCTTCAGCCGCCGGCCCGAGTTCGCGCGCGAGCAGGCGCAGGTTCGCGTACGAGTCGTCGAGCGTCTTGTATTTCCCGAAAATGAGCACCTTCACGCCGCTGCGCCGCACCTGCTCGACCAGTTCCACGCGACTGTAGTCCGCGCACAAGACAAGCGTGGGGCGGTGGCGCAGCACGGATTCCGCGTCGCCGTTTTTCGACAGGAGCGGGAAGCGGCCATTGGCCACCGCCCCGGACACGCCCGAGAAGGCCGCGTCGCCCGCCAGGTGGCTGAGCGCCGCGATCTGTTCCGGCGCGGCCACGGCGAGGAGCAGTTCGTCGGTGCCCACGGTTTGCGACACCACCCGCGCCGTGGCGGCCAGGGACGCGGGCGCGGACGTCCCGCCTGTGCCTTCCGTCGCGGCAACCGCAACCGTCCCTCTCCCGGCAAAGGCGATCCAGCAAATCCAGCAAACGGCCAGCGCCGCGAGCCATCCGGCCCACGGCGCATGTTCAACCGTTTTTGTCTGGAGGCGCACGACCATGCCGGGCGAGCGTGGCAGATTCAGAACCGCCATTCAACGCTGCCGTATGCGCCGAACGGCAGGCCGGGATAGCCGTCCACGACGTTGTATTTTTCGTCGAAGAGGTTTTCGACGCGGGCGCGGACAGTGATGTTTTTTGTCGCGTGCCATGCGCCGTAGAGGCGGGCCGTCACGTATGAATCGCCGTCGATCGTCGCGTAAGTTTGCGCATTCACATCCTTGCGTCCGTCGATCCATTGTGCGCCGGCGCCGAGATCGAATTCGCCAAACGAACGCCAGATGTCGGCCGCCAGCGAGTGCTTCGGACGGCGTTGCAGGCGCGTAGTCCGCAACTGCGTACTCTTCTCCGCTTCCAGATAAGTGTAGGCAACGGTCAGCTTGATGTCAGCCGGCAGGTTCAGGTTGGCCGAAAGCTCCAGACCGCGTGTTCGGGCGTGGTCAGCGTTCGTCATCGTGGACGGAACTCCCGGCTGGGAATCGGAAATGATCAGGTTCTTGTAATCGGTCTGGAACCACGTCGCGCCCAGCGTGCCCCATTGCCGTGGCAGATAATAATCCACACCGGCATCCCAGCCCTTCGCCTTTTCCGGCTTCAGGTCGGGATTTCCCCGGTAACCGCCGTAAAGGGTGCTCACCCCGTAGAGATCGAGAAAGCCCGGAGCGCGAAACGCCGTTCCGTAGCTGGCCCGCGCTTTCAGTTGCTTCGGGAGCGCTTCCCACGCCGCGGTGACGCGACCGGTGGTATGACCGCCAAACGATTCGTAATCGTCGTGACGAAGCCCGCCCGTCAGATACACGTTTTCGAGCGGATTCCACTCGTCTTGCGCAAATACCGCCCAGGTGGTCTCGCGCTCGTTGATTTCTCCATAACCGGTGTTCCGGGTGTGATTGATTTCCTCGGTCGTGCCAACCGTGAGCCGGTGATCTTCCAGACCGCTCCAGGAGACCTGGGCATCGAGCACACCCCGGCGGTTGGTCACGACATATTTTTCGGCGGGAGTCCCCCAGGGCGGATTCGGCGCGGGCGATTCGGATACGAACTCGCGCTCCTGTCCGGCCAGGGTGATACGGCCGCTCCAGGCAGGCGTCGGGTTGAACTCGATAAAAACCGTGCCCAGCGCGTTCGTCTCGCGTTCCTCGTTGTTCGGATCGTTCGTGTACACGTCTCCCGGTGACTGGTAAGCGCCCCGGAATACCCGCCAGGTGGTGCCAATGGAGACGGTTTCCGAAAGCGTGCGATCCAGGCGGAATACCCCGCTGATGTTCTCGAAATCGTTGTTTGGTCTGTCATTCTGGGTCTGCCCGCCGGTCAGCGAAAAATTGTAGGCCCAGGGTCCATGCTCGCCCTGCGCCGAAGTCGTCCCCTGCACAGTGCCGAAGCTGCCGGCTTCCACCGAAATGCCGCCGCTGTCAGGACCGCTTCCCTTTGCCGTGGCCAGCGAGATCACCCCTCCCATCGCCTCCGCTCCGTAAAGCGTGCTCTGGGGGCCGCGCAACACCTCGACCGTATCACCGGAAGCAAGACGCGACCCGCCGAGGAAATTGCCGTAGTCCGTATTCGGATCGTTGAGACGAATGCCATCGACCAGAAACAGGGTCTGGTTGGAATTGGCTCCACGCAGGAAAATCGACGAGCTTGCACCAGGAGCACCGTAGCCCGCGGCAGGAGCACCCGGCACGAAACCGAGCGCGCCGCTCAAGGTATCGACCTGACGCCGCTTGAGGTCCGCGGAATCGATCCGGGTCACGGCAGAACCCACTTCCGATGCCGGCATACTCGTGCGGGTGGCCGTGATCACGATATCCTCCAGCACCGTCGGATCCGGTGCGGTCTGGGCCGTCGCTGTCACAGCAGCGCCAGCAGCCGCCGCCAGCGCCGCCAGAGCGACGCTGCCTGTTGATTTTGGCATAAAAATGCAAGGTTTCATGCCGCCGAAAAATGACATTTGGCTGCCGTCGGCAATCTTCAATCTGCCGCATTTTCTGGCGTCCGCTGCTCATTTTGCGCTTCGTCCGGCAACTACAAATCATCATATCAACATTTACAGATATGTTTATTTGCATCCGTCGCAGTTTTCGCTTGGTTGCGCCCTGCTCTTCGCCAACACCTGACCGCTCATGCCCGCCGCCGCCACTCCCGCCGCATCCGCCACTCCCGCCGCACCCGCCGCACCGCCCGCCGAATCGCCCTCTTTCGCCGCGCTCCGCGAACTTTTCGCCACCCGCATCGCCATCCTCGACGGCGCGATGGGTTCGATGGTGCAGACGTGGAAGCTCCAGGAAGCCGACTTTCGCGGCGCCCGGTTCGCCGCTCATCCGTGCGACCTCCAGGGCAACAACGACCTCCTCGTGCTCACGCGCCCGGACGTCATTGAAAAAATCCATGCCGACTACTTCGCCGCCGGGGCCGACATCGTCGAGACCAACACCTTCAACGCCACCGCCATCTCGCAGGCCGACTACCACCTCGAACCGTTCGTCACCGAGCTTAACACCGCCGCCGCCACGCTCGCCCGCCGCGCCGCCCGCGCCGCCGAAGCCGCCACGCCCGGACGCCGCTGTTTCGTGGCTGGCTCCATCGGTCCGCTCAACCGCACCCTCTCGATGTCGCCCGACGTCAACCGCCCCGATTACCGCGCCGTGACCTGGGCGCAGGTTGTCGAAGCCTACACCGAACAGGTTCGCGCCCTCGTCGCCGCCGGCGTCGATGCCCTGCTTGTCGAGACCATTTTTGACACGCTCAACGCCAAGGCCGCGCTCTTCGCCATCGAAGGCGTTTTTGGCGAACCCGATCCCGCGACCGGCTCCCCCTCCCCCTCCCCCCCCCCCCGTCTCCCCGTGATGATCAGCGTGACCATCACGGACGCCTCCGGGCGCACCCTTTCCGGGCAGACGCCCGAGGCCTTTTACAACAGCATCCGTCACGTCCGGCCCTTCAGCGTCGGCATCAACTGTGCGCTCGGCGGCGCAGGCATGCGTCCCTTTGTCGAGGAACTGGCCCGGCTCGCCGAGTGCCCCGTCACCTGCTATCCCAACGCCGGTCTCCCGAACGCCTTTGGCGGTTACGACGAGACGCCAGCCGACATGGCGCGCATCCTTCGCCAGTTTGCCGAAGCCGGCCTCGTCAACCTGGTTGGCGGCTGCTGCGGCTCCACGCCCGCGCACATCAAGGCCATTGCCGACGCCGTCCGCGGCCTCCCCCCGCGTCCGATCCCCCCGCGCCACACCGACCTCCGCCTCAGCGGCCTCGAACCGCTCACCCTCTCCCGAGAACAAACCAACCGCGAAAAATCGTGATAGAACAATTATATGCGAATTTCCAAAAATACATTCTCAACCGCGAATGGACGCGAATGGACGCGAATCCGGAAAGGATGATGGAATGCATGATTACCCGGATATGGATTTGTTGTATTTTTATTCGCGTTCATTTGCGTCTATTCGCGGTTGGTTTGCCGGATTGGGAAAAAGAATTTCCAGAACCTCCCTGTATTTCACCAGTCATTCTGAATTCGCGTCCATTCGCGTCTATTCGCGGTTAAAAAACACCCATGGAAAACGACCACCTGCTTTTTAGAAATGAAGTATATGAGATCGTAGGTGCGGCGATGGAAGTTCATCGTATCATCGGTCATGGACTGTATGAAAAGGCATATGAGAATGCCCTTGTAAGGGAATTCGTGCTACGGGGAATCCCGTGGCAACAACAGCCGAAGTTTCCGGTTGTCTATAAAGAAGCGACAGTGGCGGAGTTTATCCCGGATCTGATCGCCCATGGGAAAATCATCGTCGATGCCAAAGTCATTGACCATATATCCGATCATGAGCGCGGGCAGATTTTGAACTATCTGAAAATAACCCGGCTGGAAGTCGGGCTTCTTCTTAATTTCAAACACTCGCGCCTCCAATGGGAGCGCATTGTTCTCTCGCCAAACACCGACCGCAAATGATCAAACCCACCTGCAACCATTGTCCGCATTCGCGTCCATTCGCGTCCATTCGCGGTTAAAAAAACCAACGCCACGCGCCTGACCAACCGTGACCGACACCAACAAAACCACCGCCGCCGACGAAGCCCCGTCCGCCGCCTCCGCCGCCTCCACCTTCCTGCTCGTCGGCGAGCGCACCAACATCACCGGCTCGCCCAAATTCGCCAAAGCGATCAAGACCGGCGACTGGGCCGCCGCCATCGAGATTGCCCGCCAGCAAGTCGCCAACGGCGCCAACA
Organism: Opitutaceae bacterium; assembly: GCA_031266495.1. The sequence goes on along the minus strand of JAISAX010000891.1, from coordinate 2,729 downwards.
TCATTGACGTCAACGTGGACGAAGCCCTCATCGACGGCGAGGCCACGATGGTCAAGCTCCTCAACCTCATGGCAGCCGAGCCGGACATCACCCGCGTCCCCGTGATGATCGACTCCTCCAGATGGGACGTCCTTGAAGCCGGCCTCCGGTGCCTGCAAGGCAAAGGCATTGTCAACTCCATCTCGCTCAAGGACGGCGAAGCCGAACTCCTCCGCCGCGCCCGCCTCCTCCGCCGCTACGGCGCCGCCGCCATCGTCATGGCCTTCGACGAACAAGGCCAGGCCGCTACCCGCGACGAAAAAATCCGCATCTGCACCCGCGCCTACGGACTCCTCACCACCCGCGCCGACTTTCCGCCCGAAGACATCATCTTCGACCCCAACATCCTCACCATCGCCACCGGCATCGGAGAGCACAACAACTACGCCGTCGATTTCTTCGAGGCCACGCGTGTCATCAAAAACACACTACCCCACGCCCGGGTATCCGGCGGCGTATCCAACGTCTCCTTTTCCTTTCGCGGCAACAACCCCGTCCGCGAAGCCATCCACACCGTCTTCCTCTACCACGCCATCCGCGCCGGCCTCGACATGGCCATCGTCAACGCCGGCATGCTCGGCAACTACGACGACCTCGACCCCGACCTCCGCCGCCACGTCGAGGACGTCATCCTCAACCGCGACCCCGGCGCCACCGACCGCCTCATCACCCTGGCCGACGCAATCAAGACCACCCGCGATTCCTCCAAAACCGGAATCGAAAATCGAAAATCGAAAATCGAAAATCCCCCCGACGCCTGGCGCGCCCTCCCCGTCGGACAACGCCTCGCCCACGCCCTCGTCAAAGGCATCGACGCCCACATCGAAGCCGACACCGAGGAAGCCCGCACCACGGCCCAATACCCGCGCCCCCTCGACATCATCGAAGGCCCGCTCATGGACGGCATGCGCGTCGTCGGCGACCTCTTTGGCGCCGGCAAGATGTTTCTCCCGCAGGTCGTCAAGAGCGCCCGCGTCATGAAACGCTCCGTCGCGTACCTCGCGCCCTTCATGGAAGAGGAGAAAAAGCGCGCCCAGGCCGCCGCCGCCGCCGCTGACGGCCCCCCCCCCCCCCCCTCGCAAGGCCGCATCCTCCTGGCCACGGTCAAAGGCGACGTGCACGACATCGGCAAGAACATCGTCGGCGTCGTCCTCGCCTGCAACAACTACGAAGTCCACGACCTCGGCGTCATGGTCCCCTGCGACAAGATCCTCGCCGAAGCCCGCCGCCTCGGCGCCGACCTCATCGGCCTCTCCGGCCTCATCACCCCCTCGCTCGACGAAATGGTGCACGTTGCCCGCGAGATGAACCGCAACGCCTTCACCATCCCCCTCCTCATCGGCGGCGCCACCACCAGCCCCGCGCACACCGCCGTGAAAATCGCGCCCGAATACGCGCCCGGCGCCATCCACGTCCTCGACGCCTCGCGCGTCGTCAACGTCGCCAGCGCGCTCCTCTCGCCCGGGCAAAAACCCGCCTACCTCGCCGAAATCACCGCGAAACAGCAAAAACAACGCGACGACTTCGCCGCCCGCCGCGCCCGCAAGCCCCTCCTCCCCCTCGCCGAAGCCCGCGCCCGCGCCCCGCAGACCGACTGGACCACCGTGGACATCCCGCGCCCCGCATTCCTCGGCACCCGCGCCTACACCGACATCCCCCTCGCCGACATCGTCCCCTACATCGACTGGGGACCCTTTTTCAGCGCCTGGGAACTCCACGGCCGCTACCCCCAAATCCTCACCGACGCCATCGTCGGCGCCGAAGCGACCCGGCTCTACAACGACGCGCAAAACCTGCTCGCCCGCATCATCGCCGAAAAACGCTTCCGCCCCCGCGCCGACAGCGCCTCCTCGCCAAGCAGCTCCGACGGGCCCGACACCGCGCTCTTCCGCGCCCCCCCGCCCCACCCCCCCCTCGCCCGCATCCACCAACTCCGCCAACAATTCGACAAACCCCCCGGCGAACCCAACCTCTGCCTCGCCGACTACATCGCCCCGAAAGACCCCTCGCGCAACCCGTCATGCCGCGTGGACTACATGGGAGGCTTCACCGTCACGACCGGCGACGGCGTGGAAACACTCGCCGCCGCATTCAAGCGCGCCGGCGACGACTACAACGCCATCATGACGCAAGCCCTCGGCGACCGTTTCGCCGAAGCGCTGGCCGAAAAATTCCACAAGCACGCCCGCGACCTCTGTGGCTACGGCCGCGCGGAAAACCTCACCCCCGAAGACCTGCTCCGCGAACGCTACCGCGGCATCCGTCCCGCGCCCGGCTACCCCGCGTGCCCCGACCACACCGAAAAACCGCTCCTCTTCCGCCTCCTCGACGCCACCGCGGCGACCGGCGTGAGCCTCACCGAAAGCTGCGCGATGACGCCTGCCTCCTCCGTGAGCGGCTGGTATATCAATCACCCGGCGGCCAGATATTTCGGCGTCGGCAAACTCGCCCGCGACCAGGTTGCGGACTACGCGAAACGCAAGGCCATGCCGCTCGCCGAAGCCGAACGCTGGCTCGGCCCCTACCTCGACTACGACCCTGCCTGACGCCCCGCTGACGCGGGGAAATCAGGAATCAAGAATTAAAAACGGATGTTACGCTGTGCCTCCCGTAGGGGCGGGGGGGGGGGGCCCCCCCCGGGGCGGGCGCCCACGGGGTTTACCCCCAACCGAGCGCCCGGGGGGGGGGGG
>JAISAX010000890.1 GCA_031266495.1 Opitutaceae bacterium | reverse complement strand
CCCCCCCCCCCCTCCCTCCCCCGCCGGCGACGGCAAAAAGCCGGACGGCAAACCCGCCGCATTCGTAACGGAATTTCTCGTCCTCGATCCCATTCCCGCCAAGGCGCAGCCCTCCGTGTTCGTGCGCCTTCCCCGCGACATCGACCCCAACACGGTCGCGGTTGACCTTTCCGCCCTGACCAGTCCGCTCGTTCGCCTCTCCGGGCGGCACACCTGGTTTCGGGGTTTTGAGGTGCGCCACGGAGCCAGTTACCAGCAACGCGCCCTGGTGGACGCAAGCGCGCCAGGCGCGTTGCTCGAAGGCTGCCGTATCCATGACGGCGAAGTGCGCGGCATCGCCCTCTCCGCCAAGTCGGAACCGGACCAGCCTCCGCTCATCATCCGGGGCAATCATGTTGCCCGCACCGGCCACCTCGGGATCGGCGGTATCGGCAACTCCGCCGCGGAGGCAAGCGCCGAAAACCAGGCCGCGCCCGCCGCCGTGGCCGCCATCATCGAGCACAACCTCGTCGAGGACACCAACTGGGCCGGCTATTCGCAACTGTGGGAATCCGGCGGCATCAAACTCCTCCGGCTGGTCGGCGCCCAGATCCGGTTCAACCACATCCGGCGCAGCGGCCTCGGCATCTGGCTCGACTGGGAAAACTACGGCAACCGGATCGAGTCCAATCTGTTCGAGGACACGGCCGCCTTTGCCATCGGCATCGAGGCCTCGCCCGGCCCCAATCTCGCCGCCAACAACATCGTGCTCGGCCTCTCGCCCGGCCCCGTCTGGTTTCGCGCCGGACTGCTCACCTGGGACGGCACCCGCACACAGTTCATCCACAATCTCGTCGATACGCGCGGCCTGGCCGGAACACGCTGGCAGGGCGGCGACACCGCGTACGGCTACAGTCATGGAAACAATACTACAACTCGCCGCACACGCTGGTGCCCCCTCCCCCCCCCCCGGCAGATGACCTTCCTCAACAACGTCTCCCTCGGCGCTCGCAATGCGATCGTCACCCGCGCCGTCGAGACGCTCAATGCCGGCAACGCCACCGACCACGGCCGGGGCGCCAAACCGCTGCCGGGCCTTCAGTCCCTGCCCCTGGGGGCACCCGGCGATTATGCCGCCCGGCTCGCCGCCGTCGCTCCCGCTGCGGCCAGTCATCCGCAGGCCGATGCCGTCACCTTCGACTACTTCGGATTGCCGCGTCACGCGCCCGGCGTCCCCGCCATTGCCGGTCCGTTCCGCGCCCCCCTCCCCCCCCCCCCTGCCGCTTCCGTTCTCGAAATCGAATTTTCCGACACGACAATCACCCGACATGAATACTGACACCCCGCCGAACATTGCCATGAAGACACTCTCAACCCGCCACCCACCGCGCGCCTTCACGCTCGTCGAACTGCTTGCCGTTATCGTCATCATCGGCATTCTCGCCGGTATCCTGATTCCGGTTACGCTGCGGGTGCGTGCCTCCGCCCGCTCCGCCCAGTGTGCCGGCAATCTCAGGCAACTCGGCATCGTCTTCCAGATCTTCGCCAACGAGAACAGGGGCCGCATGGTCTTCAACATGAACGATCCCAAAGGCGGCACCTACTGGTATGTCACGGTACGCCGCGAGGCCGGTCTCCCGAACTACGCCACCGGCACCTTCCCGCTCGCCCCCTTCCTCTGCCCGGCCAGCTACTCAAAACAGGCAACCCATTTCACTCGCAGCGCGCATCAGGCACACCAGGGAGGCGGAACGCCCCCTGGCGCGCCCTTTTATCCAGAGCGTGTCTCCGCGCCCTCCCGCCTCATCTGCGCACTCGACGGTGAAATACCCGGCAACGATGGCATCGGCTATGGCAGCACACCGCGCGACCTCGCTTCTCAAAACAACGACCGCATCAGCCGCCGCCACGCCGGACGCGCCAACATCCTGTATTACGACTGGCACGTCGCCAGCGTCGATCCCTCCACTCTCCCCGGTGCTCCGGGCATCCCCTATGCCAACGGCAGCGGACGTCCGCCGTGGGAAAGCAAGTGAACGGGTCTCGCAGTGCAGGCTGGAAGCCTGCGCTACGGTGGGCTCTGCTCCGTCACTTTTTTATTTCTCATGAAACACCTCCTCCTTCCGTTCCTCGCCTGCACGACTGCCTGGGCCACTCCCTCCGTCACCGACTCCTTTCTCCGCACGTCATGGCGCGATAACTACGTGCGGATCGACCTCGCCGGCGCCGCCGCGCCCGGACGCGAACTCACCGTCTCCGCCCGCCTTGTCGAGACCCCCGACGCCGCTCAACCCGTCCGCGCCTTCACTCCCGTTGCCGTGCGCGCCGACACCACCGGGGCCTGGAAAACCACCCTGCGCACTCCGCTCGAAGGACTCAAACCCTGGAACCGCCAGTTCCCCCACCTTTACCACTACATCGTCGAAGTCTCCGGACCCGGCTCGTCTCTTGCGCTCGTGCAGCCCGCCCGCCGCGTCGGCCTCCGCGAAGTCTGGATCGAGGACGGGCGCTTCGTCCTCAACGGCAATCCCGTGACCATCGTGGACGACGTCTGGCGACTCGCCCTTCCCAAGGACCACGACGGCATTGTCCTCGCCATGCGGCAGGCCAAAGCCATGGGCTTCTCCGGCGCGCGTCTCTCCGACCCCGCGCACCTGCGCGCCGCCGACGAGGTGGGCATCGCCGCCATCGCCAACATCGGCAGCTTCGTTCGCCTTAATATCTGGGACCCCGCCTCCGGCCTCACCCGCATGGACGGCGACGAAAACCGTGAGCAGGTCGCCCGGCGCATCCGCGACCTCCGCGAGCACCCCTCCGTCATCGCATGGTCTTCCGCCGCGCCCTACAGCCTCGCGTCCATGCATCCCGAATACACCGGACAGTATTTCAACACATGGGAATACTTCCCGCTCAACCGCTTCGCCGGTCCGCCCCGACAGGGTCAGGAAATTTTCAGGGAACTCGTTGACCTCGCCGCCACCATCGACCCCACCCGCTCCGTCGCCAGCCACAACGGCCCCTGCAGTCCCATCCAGGTCGCCACCCTCTACCTCTGCGACAACCTCGACCTTCAGGAGCGCGAAGAATTCTGGGATGTCTGGTTTCGCTCCGGCCCCGGGCGCAAAGCCGTCTGGCCTTCCGAAGTCGGCATGCCCTTCGCCGGTCACCAGTTCATCCGTTACGTCGATCACCAGATGCCCCAAGGTGGTCTCTGGCCCAAGATACACACCGAAAATCTCGCCCGTCTCATCGGTGACGAGGCCTACACGATCGAGGACGACGCCAATTTCGCCAACTGGCTCCGCCTCAATTTTTATCCGATGATGAAGTGGCCGGCCACCCAGCGACTCACTTCCATCAACGTCGCCGGTATCTGGCGCGCCTACCGCACCTACGGCGTCAACGTCAGCGCCCACCACGTGCTCAACGAAAACGCCTTCGGACGTATCCCGGAAAAAATCAACGGCCAGCCCTGGCAGGGCCTCACCCGCCACTTCCCCAACGCCGCCGTGGACGAAATCACGCCCGCCGCCCGCGCCTACCTCGACGCCGTCACCCCCGTCCTCGGCTACATTGGCGGACCCGACACCCGCTTCACGAACAAAGACCACCTCTTCTTCTCCGGCGCTCCCGTGCGCAAGGCTTACATCGTGGTCAACGATCTCGATGAACCGGTCGCCATCGACGCCCGCTGGCGACTCCGCGACTCCTCCGGCGCCGTCGTCATGGAAGGACAACTACGTGGAAACGTCCCCGCCGGACGCCGTGCCCTCACCGATTTCCCCATCGAGTTCGCCGCCCCGGCAGTCGCCGCCCGCGCCACCTTCACCCTCGAAGTCTCTCCCTCGTCCGTCACACCGCAATCCGCGAAACTCGACGACACCTTCGCCATCACCATTTTCCCGAAACACCGCGTGCCGGGATCGACAAAAAAATTCCCCGGCGCCATCTGGACCCTGAATATCAGCGACGACCTCACGCACGAATCGCCGCACTTCTTCATCAACCGCGACAATCAGGCGCTCCTCCGCGCCGCCGGCATTGAGGCCCGCCTCGTGGCCGGTCTCAACGAATTCGAGTATCACGGCTACAGTCCCGACGCCGCCAAGCTCCTCCTCGGCCCCGTCTCCCGCCGCGACCTCCCCCCCCTCCCCCCCCGCGCCCCCGTCACCGAAGGCCGCCCCAAGCCGGGCGATCTCCTCGTCATCCCGCGCCACGCCCTCTCCACCGGCATCAACGAACGCGAAAAAAATCTGCGCCTTCTCGAACAAATCGACTTCGACCACCTCGTTGAACAAGGACTGCGCGTGCTCGTTCTCGAACAATCGCTCGGCAACCTCCTCGGCCTCCAGACCGAAAGCATCCGGCCCCGCCGCGCCTTCATCAGCGCCCCCGGGCACCCCGTCTTCGACGGCCTCCAAAACTCCGATCTCTCCTGCTGGACTGGCTCCTCCGACCTCGAAGCCGCCATCACCCCCCTGAGCGCCAGCGAGCAGCGCTGGCCCGAGCGCGTCTGGCATACCTCCAACACCAACGCGGTTGCCACCCGCACGCTCGTCCGCCCGCAGGTCGGCGCCGCCCGCGCCCTCGCCGTCAGCGGCTTCGACCTCCAGGAAACCCCGCTCCTCGAAGTCGTGCGCGGCAAAGGCCGCATCCTCTTCTGTCAGTTCGACGTGACCAACCGTTACGGCAAGGACCCTGCGGCAACCCGCCTGCTCGACAACCTCTTCGCATACCTCACCCGTGTTCCGGAACCCCGCCCCGCCGTCGGCAAGATCGGCACACTCGCCGCCGGAACGGAAGACGTCGGGTTGTTGCATCCCCTCTTCCGCGCTGCCGTCCCCGAAGGCCCGGATGGATGGGGCATCACCCAAGGCGACCTTTTTAACCGCGAAGCCATCTACGACCGCAACCAGATCACACCCCGTCTCCCCGACCGGCAATTCCCCGTGTTCGCCAAACAAACCAGCGCCCGCGGTTACCCCTCCGTCATCCGTCGCAGTCCTGGCGGACTCGAAACCACGCTCCATCCCGATCTCTTCGAGACCGGTTGGATGAAACGCAAGGCCGCCTGGGTGCGCGCCGCCCTCCTCATCAACCAAGGCGGCACGTCCGGCGAAGGCCCCGCGCTCCGTCATCACGGACGCATTACACCTCTCTATCCGCATGTGTGGGTGGAAGGCTTCGTGCACCCCTATACCTCCAACATCTGGTGAACGCTCACGGCACCGCCGGTGCCGTGGCTCCGTCGCGCCACTCGCCGGAGACCAGCAACGTCCGCGACCCGTCCAGCGGTCCCCGGTGGTTGTGGTCGCACTGGAAAATGAGTTGTTCCACCACCGCCGCTCCCGCCCGCCGGTGGCACTGGTCCACTCCCGCCAGCGGCCCCCAGCCAGGCGCGATGTCCGTGTGCGCCACCGCCATATCCTCCGGTACCCGGATTCCCTCCGCCTTCAACCAGCCCAGCACCCGGTGATCCGTCGCGATGATCGCCTCCGGTCTGTGCCGCCGCACCCATTCGAGAAACACCAGACGCGGCTGCCGCCCCGCCCTCAGCATCGGGACCAGCGATTCCATCCCGTATTTTTCCTGAAGATACAGCCAGGCCGCCTCGAACCGGTGTTCCGTCACCAGGCACAGGATGTCCGACATCACCAGCCCGATCCGTCCGTAACCCAGTCGCCGCAGGTTCTCGACCCCGCACACCATGATTTGGAAATAATCATGATGCACCCACATGAAGTGATGCGGACTCTGCAGCCCGCCGGCCATGCACACCGCGTAGCGCGACCAGTCCAGTTTCAGTTTCATCCCCAAATCGGTCAGGCTCAGGAGCAGCAACCCGGTGATATTGCGCGCCCGGAGCGTCTGTTCCATGTCCCTGTGCTCCTCGGCGTACCGCTTCACGGCGAACTCGTCGATCACGTAGCCCGCCTCCGCGGCCTGCGTCCGCGCGCCCTCCACGATCAGTCCGATACCGGGATGCGTGCGGGCGTAGTCGTTCAACGGCCGTTCGGTGATCACCGCAAGGATGCCCGAGGTCTCCTTGCGCCGCCCTGCGCGCAACGACGCCATGAACGCCGACACCAGCGGATTGGGCCGGTAGCCCAGCCGCTCCGCGCACGCGATCACCCGGGCGCGCGTCGCTTCGGGAATCTTCCTCGCCCCGCGCAACGCCAGACTGACGGTCGCCGGGGAAACACCCGCTTCCCGGGCAATGTCGCGGAAATTGATGATGTGGGCCATGCCGCCCATTCTCTTCCTCGCCGTGACCGCACATCAATACCAACTCTCGTCGCAACAGCAGGAAGGCTGTCGTGCCGGACCGGTGGCATCCTCCCCCGGCACGTATCCACGAGAAGACAATCCGGGGGCTTCGGGTCATTTTGAAAAACGGTAAAACGTCACCGAATGAGGCGGCAGGGAGACCGGATTTTGCAGCACGGAAAACTCAAGCACGCCTGTATCGAGGCAATCGGCTCCGGGCCGGGCGATTTGCGCCCTGTCGATTTTCCCCGTCACGTTTCCCTGGATACCGGTGCTGACCAGATTCACTGTGACGATCGAGGCAGAACGGTTGACGAGAACGAAAGCGTGCGAACCGTCCTCCGCCCGTATGGCGAAGGGCACCACCGCCCTGGGCTGATCCGTGGCCGCCTTCACACTGCGACCGACGAGCCAGTTGTTGAAGTAGTGAAAAACATGCGCGGGCGGACGAAGCGTATAGCCGTTTTTCACATCCATCTTGCCATAGACGCCTTCCTGGTCGTTCCAGGCGTTGGTCACGTCGGCGCGGGCCATGACGGCAGCAATGAGGAAGAGGCTGTCGAACACCGCTCCCTTGTGGTTGCGCATGCGCGGCTCCTTGATGCGCCAGGTCCAGGCAATGTTGTACTCGTTGAGATGCACTTCGATGTGACGGTCGGGACTGAGCTCGTCGAGCATGGCGCGGTGTTTTTTGATGAGCGAGCCGAGCCAGGCGGCCTTGTCGTAGATGAAGGCGTCGGGCTGGTCTGCGGTGCCGGTGGCGTAGCCGTGAAAGGAAAAGAAATCGAGTTGCGACCGGGTGAGCCGGATGAATTCACGATGCATGGGTTGCACGTTTTTCTCGCCGCTGGCGGCGGCAGGGCCACCGGTTTTGATGGCGGGGTCCACTTTCTTCATCGCCTCGGCGCAGAGGAGAAAGATCTTCGCGAGTTCGCGGGTGAGCGGCGGTTCGCCTGTCTTCTGTTGGGCGCGCCAGTAAACGAAGTCGCGTTCGTTGGTGATCTCAAAATACCGCACGCCGAGGCGCATCTCCACATTGAGGATGCGCACAAGGTCAGCGTAAAACCCGGCAAAGGCATCGTAGTACGCGGGATCGAGCCGTTTGTCTTTGTCCATCCACGGAGGCCAGGTGGCGATGTTGACGACGATGTCTGTGCCGGGAGCGATGGGGAAGTTTTTAAAGGAGTCTCGGATGATTTCCCGGTTCCAGCTTTTGTTGACCACATCAACCCAACCGCCGGCCCCGGCATTTCCGGACGCGGGTTCGGCGATGGCGCGCGGGACGATGCCTTTGTGATAACGCAGGATGCCGGCGTTCATCCAGGCCATGTTCCGGGCGTATTTGGGGTCGGCGGAGAGTTGGGGACGCGCGCCGGCGGTGGCGTTGAGGGAGAACTGGCGGCGGCTCGTCGGGTATTCCGGTTTTGCCCAGTCGATGGCGATGGTTGCATGTATTGGTTTTCCCGATTCACCAGCGCTGTCGATGGACTGTGCCGGCACGTTGTCGTCGTGGAGGGCGTCCTGTTCGATGGGAGTTTGCTGCAACTTCGCGGGCTTGGGTTGCGCGGCGCAGAGCAATGACAGGAGGCCGATGGCGAGAAGGGCGGAACGGAGGACGGAGAGGTTCACGGGGGGGGGTCATGCTTCGATGGTCAGTCAATGGAGCGGATGCGACGGATGGCAAAGGTTGCAATGCAACAGATGGCTCCGGCAAGCAACGCGACGGTGGATGGTTCGGGGACAGGGATGGCGGCAAGATCGCCTTCGAGCGTCAGCAGGGGACGGAGGTTTGCGTCCGCAGCCTCGCTGCTGTGGAAGCTGACTTCCGGATAACGATATTGGCTGGTCGCCCCGATACCGAGCAGGATGCCGTAATTTTTTGAGGGATTATCGATCCACGATTGCACGAGGGAGGCGGGCAGAGAAAGGGTGATCGTGTCGCCGGCTGCCAGGGTTGGCGTGTCACTGTTGATCGACCAGGTTGACGAGGTAAAAAAGGCGTCAGGATTACGGTCCGCGGAGCCCTTTGCCCCTGCCGTCTGCCAAGAGGAACCGGTGTCGGCCACGGTCCACGTCGCGCCGGATTCCGCCCAGGGCGAGAGCACTTCATAGGCGAGAAACCGGATGGTGGTCGAGCCACCCGAACCGGAGTTGATGTTCGCCACCGTCAGTGTGAGCGAGGCAGACTCCACGGTGCCGGTCAGGTTGAGATCATCGAAACGGACAAGAGTGACGCGGTTTTCGCGTTCCCTGTCGTGGGCTCCGGAAGGCGCGCTGCTGTTCGAGGAGTATCGGGTCACCAGCGTAGTTGAGGAACCGTAGTTGTTCGTTGCGGTTTCGGACCGGATGTAGCTGTCGCTCGTGCCCGCGTATCCGTTGACGCCTTCCCGAAAGGGGAAGATGTCGGGACGAGCGGCGGCGGTGAAAAGGAGGGCGGCAAAGCTGGCAAGGATGAGACGGACGATGTGTTTTGTATTCATAATCTGGTTACTGTTTCGGATGGATATTTTTGAACAAAAACGTTCGCCAGCCGGCGGGTCTGGCTGGAGAGCGCGGGGAGATTCATTTGGGAACGACATTGCCGACACTGCACGGCACGGATGAGTAGAGAACGAGAGAGAGAGTATGTATGTGTGTGTGTGGGGGGGGGAGGGGGGGGGGAAGAGTGCACTGGTGGTAGCGTCAATAATCGGTGCGGAAATGTTTGTAGCGAAGTTGCCCTTCGGCAAAGGCGGCGGCGTGGCAGTCGGCAAACACGGTGTGGGTTTTGCCGTTGTGCCGCCAACTGATGAGGCGCTTGCGGTCGGAGTCGTCGGGGGTGGTGTTTTTTTCCAGGTCGGGCGACACCGTTTCGGCATTGCCAACGCTTCCCTTGTCCCAGCCGGTTTGTTTGTAAAACCCCCAGTCTGACCTGCCTCCGGTATCGACCGCGCCATCCGCAACCAGGATCACCTGAGCGGGACGCTGCACGGTGGATAGCTGGCGGCGAGTGCTGGCGGCGTCTTTGCATTCGGGCATCAGGTGCGGGTTGGCGCTGTAGTTGGTGTTGGTAGCGCCGGGGGCGGCCTTGATCGGCTCCTGTTGGCAATAGAGCACGGAAGAGGAGCGGGTTTTGTCGGTGCCACTGCTTTTGGGAACGGCAAGGTAGGCGTAAATGAGATGGTTCCAGCGGACATCGTTGTCCTTGATATATCCGAATGGATACACGAACTTCTCGTCGTAGGCGCAGGCGGTGATGGCGAGGCCGATCTGGCGGAGGTTGGAGAGGCAGTGCGCGGCGCGCGCGGACCGGCGCACACGGCTGACCGTCGGGAGGATGATCGCCGCCAGAATGCCGATGATGGCGATGACGGTCAGCAGTTCGACAAGTGTGAAGGCGGCGGCAATAGCGTCGGTGTTGGTTTTTGTCCGGTGTCCGGCGTCTGGCATCGTATTCATTTGTTGGATATTGAAAGTGAAATGGCTGCGGCTGCTGTATCGGGTCATGGCGGTTTTGCTTGTGTGGGTGGATGGTCGGATGGACGGGTGAAGCTGCTTTCGTGAACGTGAGAACGTGAGAACCGGATAAAAACATGGCCTCCGGACCATCCCCAGTTTTTACCGGAAATCGCCCGTCTGATAACCGGATGCCGATGAGGAATCGTCCATCGGAACTTGATAAATCGCAAAGAGTTGAGATACGAAACCGATGGTCGTAAGTGACCTTGGCCAAGGCGCAAAAGTGGACGGGTCAAGTCACGGGACGAATGGCAGAGCGGGGCACGACGAGGAGCAGGGCTGCCGCTTGACGGCAGTCGCAACCGGGGGGGGGGGGAGGAGGAGGGACACGCATAACTCCGGATACGCCCTGCGGCACTGCGACACGCCGACAAACGACGCCCTTGCTGCCAATCCAGTCGATCCTGCCAATTCTGCCAATGGCCACTCCGCTGCATGCCGACAAGATGCCGGCGGTCCCGGGCGCTACGGTGCCACACTTCAGCTTCTTTCCTGCCTGTTCTCAGCCACTTTCAACTACACTCGCGAGTCGCCGGAGACGTTCGATGGTCAACAGGAGGGCGCGGGTCTCGTGGTAGGCGGCTTTCCATTGCCAGCCTTTTGCCGATTCGGGACCGGGGAGGAGCGCGCCGTCGGCGGCAACCTCGCGATACCAGCCGCCGTAACGCGAATCGATGAGATGGTTCTGGATAAAACGCCATTGTTCGACAAAACGGGTCCAGTAAACGGGGTTGTTTTCGGGGAGGCCATAACGTTCGTGGAGAAGCAGCAGGGTGTTCAGGTTTTCGAACTGGACCCACCAAATTTTCACGAGCGGCAGAGTGGGGCCGGCAAGGGCGCTGCCGGTGTTGAAAAGACCGCCGTTTTTTCCGTCCCAACCGACACGCAAGGCGTGATCCGCAAGCGAGCGTCCTGCGCGCCAAAGAGCGGGATCGTCGAGGCGACCGAGCGCAGCGGCGGCATCGGTGAGCAGAAACGTAGTCTCGACGTCATGACCGAAGGAAACGGGCGCGGGGATGACTTTCCAGTCGGCAGTGAAATTCATGTACTGGGTGCCGGGCCAGGCATGGATACGGGTCAGCATGATGTGGAGAAGCTCGTCCATGCGGGCACGGAGGCGGGCGTCGGGCCACACGCGATAAAGTTCGGTAACGGCTTCAAGGAGGTGAAGCTGGGTGTTCATCGACTTGCAGCCGAAGGGAGTTCCTATGGTATCGATAAGCGGGATACCGTCTGGCGTGGTGGCGAGGTCGCGAACGGGAAAGGGTGTACCGTCGAGATCGAGGGCGTCGAAATAACCGCCGTTGACGGAGTCGCGGGCGTGTTGTTCGAGCCAGTCGAAGGTGGCGATGGCCTTGTCCCGAAGCGCCAGGTCATCGAGCGCGGCGGAGGCGGCGGCGAGGGCGTAAATGGCAAAGGCGTTGCCATAGGAATGCTTGGGCTGGCGGGCGTCGGGCGGGAGCGGGAGCTGCCAGAGGAAGCCGCCGTGTTCGGTGTCCCACATGCGGAGAAGGAAAGCAGCGCCGTGGCGGACAATGGGGCGGTAGCGGTCGGCGAGGCCGGGACAATGGAGGACAACCTGCGCGGCCACCCAGGTCATGCGCGCCTGGAAGACAATCGTCCTGGGCTGGCGGTCGGCGGGCGCGGGCGTCCAGTCGCGGTCGAAGGTGCAGAGGAAACCGCCGTCCCGGTTGTCGATGCAGCGAGGAAACCAGGCGTCGAGGACGTGGGTGCGAAAGGCGGTTTCGAGTTCCGTGGCAAGCGCGTGCAGCGTGGCGGGAGCGGGAAAGGAAGTGGATCCGGCTTTCACGGGAAGAGCCGCCAATACGAATGAAAACAGGAACAGGAGCAGGCTCCGGTGCGGCTTCATCGCGGGCATGGTCAGTGGCGGACGAGGTTGATTTTTCCCCTGGGTGCGGCGTCAACGGTGATGGTGAGGCGGCGGCCGTCGGCGAGCGTGACACGGGTGCCGGTGTCGTCGAGGGATATCACGGTCTTCATCGGATTCGGAGTGTCGGGGCGCAGTGGATACAGGAGGGTGAGGAAGGTTTGCGTGCCGGGGCCGCGCCGGGTGTGGGTGACGGTGGTGGCCGGGACGTATTGCGGATCCATGTCCTTGCGCACGTGCCAGCCGAGGAGTTCGGGGTCGGTCTGCGCGGAGACGGCGCGCACCTCGAGACTGTCGGCGCGCAGGGGAATGACGGCAAGGTTGGGAAGGCCGGGGTCGGCAGTCGTCACTGCCCGGGTTGAAGGATCGACAACTGTCCTGGCGGGAAGCAGGTGCCAGCGCGCCTCGTAAGAGTGGCTGCGCGTATCCGCCGGATCGGTGGGGATCAGCGTATCGGCAACAATGACCAGATCCGGCCTGGAAAAGAGAATACGCCGGGTGTGCGCGACAGGGCCGCGCGGTTGCTGACCGGCCCACATGCCGGCTTTGGAAAACGCATCGTCATAGGTCGCGGCGGCGAAATCATGATCGCCGGTGCTTTCCCACACGGCATCGACCGGTTTGCGGGCGACGTTTGCCTCGCGATCACGCAACTGCCTGCGTTGAGGCATCCCATCCACGAGGATGACGTTGTGGGAAAACGCATCGGTGGCGTATTGGCGCCATTTGCTGTCCTCGTAGGAACCGCCTCCGCCATCAAAAAGGATTTCGCGTCCGTAAACCCAGAATACGAGGTTGAGCTTGTCCTGGTGAGAATGGCTGTAACCGGGAGTGCCGGCGTCGAAGGCGAGGTAGTTGGCCTCGGTGTCCCAGCCGGTGCGCATGACGTAATAACCGGCGTAGGGGAAGGCATGCGAGGTGGTGGCGGGAGGACGGCCGGAAGCGCCCCCGGTGGCGACCCAGCGCCAGTCGTCTCTCTGCGGGAAGAAGAGTAATCCGTTCCCGAATACACGCGGGAGCCAGGTGATGGGCCAGGAATCGTTGAAGCGGGGTTCGGAGCGGTCGGGGGTCATGAGGTGAAGGAGGTAGTCGTAACCTTTCTCCATGCCGGCGATGTAGTCGGCGGGGATCTCGTCGAGACGACCGGTGGCCCGGGCAAGCCGCGGGATGGCCATGCCGTTTTCATCAAGGGCGACGATGTGGTAACCGGGAGCGAGTTCGTATTGGGCGCCGTCGGGGAGGAACTGCCGGGCGATGCTGGCGCGCATGGTCCCGATGGCGGTGCGACGCCAGCCGGCGGCGTCACGGAATTCGGGGAACATGCTGCCGATGGTGTGGAGGCCGCACATCTCCATGGTCAGCCAGTTGCCCCAGTCGGAGGGAAATTGTTTCAGGTAACGTGCGTGTTGAAGATTCGAATACACGTAAAGCAGCAGGTCTTCGTCGGTGACGGAGGGAGAGCGCACAAAAGCCTGAAATGCGCGGGGCCAGGAGTCGCGCATGCGGATGCCGCTTTCGATGGTGCGCCAGGTGGAGTCGCGATAATTGGCCGCGGTGGCGGGCGGGGGACACTGGGCGATGAAGGAGCGAAACTGCGTGACCCAGGCGCGGGGATATTTCTCGTCGGCGGTGGCGCGGTAGGCGTTGGCCATGTCTCCCCAGAAGGACATGCGGCAGAGCTGGTATTGCCATTCCTGATTGTAGGCGAGGCCGGGGCGGTGACGGGTTTCGTTGTGATACCAGTCGATGATGTTGCCGGGAAACGTGTGCCAGAGTTCGGCCAGCCCGCTGGGCGTGATGCGTCCGGCGGCGGCGCTGTTCGCGCGTTCTTCCCGGTAGCCGGAGGAGGGATCGGGACGGGCGGGGTCGAAGGGATCCAGGAGCCAGTTCCCGTGTGTCCTGGATCGCAAATACGCCGCGAATTCCGCGATGGCTGTATCCGGTTTGCCAGCACCAACGGCGTCCTTGACCTTCGCCAACTCCGGCAAATCAAGATCGAGCGCGGAAAAAAGTTCGCGCTGGATACCGGGGGAAAGAAGTTCACTGGCGGGCGGAGCGGATGGCTTCGGCGCGGAGGTGGCGCCTGTCTGGCGGGAAACGGAAACCGTGCTCACCGGCACGGATGCGGCGACTTTCTCAAAAATGACATCATCAAAATAAACGCTCCCCTGAACCCGCCAGGCGAAGAGCGTGGGAATGACACGGGAAACATCGGAAGGAATTTTTACGATCGCTTCCATTTTCGTCCATTCGACAGGAATGCCCGCGGAAGCCGGCGGCTCCAGATTGCGTCCGACCCAATTGCCCGGCCCGACAAAATAATGTCCGTCAGGGGCGTCACGACCGGCGGCATCCTTGAGCGTGAGGCGCACCGACACGCCTGCCGTCAGCGGAGCCACTTTGGCATCCGGACCGGCGCGCACCCATGCGGAGATTTTCCAATTCTCGCCGGCGGTCACCTTTATGCCGCCACTGCGTTGATGTATCCCGTGACGGGCCGGCTTCGCGGAGGAAAGACGGGCGGCGCACGCGCCGGAATGCGGATTGTCCGTGACAATTTCGAAAGCCGTTTCCGCATCCTTTGCCTCGGGCGGAATGAAGTGCATCCATGCCTTTCCGCCCTGCTCAAAGTCGCCGTCAGGCAAGAGAGGCCGGGCATCAGCCGTAGTGTGGCTTGAGATACAAGTGCCGATGGCAAGAAATACGAATGGAAAGGATCTGGTGAGAGTCATGACAAGGATCGAGTGACTGGTGTGTGCGTGCGTGTGTGTGTGTGTGTGGGGGGGG
>JAISAX010000889.1 GCA_031266495.1 Opitutaceae bacterium | reverse complement strand
CCCCCCCCCCCCCCCCCGCGCACGGAGGATCCTTTTGGTGTTTCCGCCGGTATCCGGTATCCGGTTTTCGCTCAGGCGCCCGCTCCCGCCGTTCCCGCCGCTCCCGCCCATGCCGTCCGGATCGCCTTCACGCAGCGCGCCGTCGCCTCCACGGCGTCGTCGCCCTCGTATTCGACGACCGCCGAGCCGGTGAAGGGCAGCGTCCGGAATACCTTCAGGAAGGCCGGCAAATCCAGCGCCCCCTGCCCCACGACCGTGTCGCGATACCGTCCCTTTTCGTCGAATACAAAATCCTTCAGGTGCAACCCGTACAGCCTCGCGCCGAATTTTTTCTGCCGATCCAGCCGATCCAGCCACGCCACCGGCGAGTCGCCGGCCTGCAAACACCAGGCCGTGTCGAGACACAGGCCGATGCGGTCGCTTGTGCGCCGGAAAACGTAGTCGAGGATCGTCGAATTGCCGAGCCAGTGCCTGCCGCCGTGGTTGTGAATCGCGCCGCGCATGTCGAATTCCTCACAGAGTTTTTCCGCGCTGCGCAGCGTTTCTTCGTGCCCGTCGGGATCGAATGCAAAACTCACCACGCCGCAGCCGGCCCGCCGCGCGAATTCAAAAAACCGGCGGTTCCATGCCTCGTCCGGACGCAGCCCCACGACGCCGATGCCGCTCACCCGCACGCCGGCGGCGCGATACGCCTCCAGCGCCTGCTCCTGCTGCGCCACGTCGTCGTAGTTGACGTGGCACGCCGACAGGTCGATGCCGTGCGCACCGCAGCGCCGGACCGCCGCAGCCACATCGGCATTGTCGCTGATATGGCGGAACGAATAGCTTTTCACGCCCAGCTCACGGGCGAGATCGAAGGAGGAGGTCGGGTTGGTTTTCATGACTGTTTTTTAAAATCAGGGGAGGATCTGGAAATTCATTTTTGAACAGAAGGAAACAAAGGGAACGAAGGTAAAACAAAGAAGGAGCCGAACAGGGATTTGTTTGTTTTAAACAAGTTAACCCGGATATTTCACAAGATGGCCGCAAAAAGGCACAAAAGGCGCAAAAATAAAGATCTGTATTTTTTTGCGCCTTTTGTGCACTTTGAAAAAGTCGTTTTAACCGCGAATGGACGCGAATAGACGCGAATCCAGAAAGAAGGTAATTTTGCTGAACAAGAACAGGTTTTGAAATATTCGCGTTCATTCGCGTTGCCTTCGCGGTTGGTTCGTTTGTCTGGAAAAAGGAGTTTTTCAAACTGCCCTTTTGTGCCTTTTTGCGGCCATTCTAATAGTCTTCGAGGGAAAATCATTTTCCATGAAATATCCGGGTTAAACAGGAACGGGCGGCAAGCGTCCCTGGTTGTTCTTCGTTCTTTGTTCTTCGTTCTTTGTTCTCTTCGTTGCCTTCTGTTCAATTTTTGGAAGTTCCCTCAAGGATCATGCGCCGGGCGTGCCCTCGGGGAAGGGGATGCCGCACTGCCTGTAACATTTTTCCAGTACGGCCACACGCCGGCGCACCGCGTCGGGAGTGATGAGTTGCGGCGCGCCCTCGCGGATCGTTCGCCACAGGCTGTCGTACATGTCGGCCACGGGTTGCTCGGCGGGCGGCGCGCCCGCTCCGGCGTCCGCCTTGACGGCGGGCTCCCAACTGGCCGTCTCCCAGGCGAGTTTTTCCGAATTGTAGCTGCGATCGGGCGTGGGCCGCTCGTCCACGGGACGCTCCGGCAGCGCGGACCAGTCCACCCATTTCCAGTCGAGTCGCGAACCGTTGCCGCGCAGGCCGCCCGCCGTGCCGCACACCAGCCAGCGGTCGTCCGGATACGCGGCCGTGGCGAGCAACTCGATCTGGATCACCGGCGCCTGCGCCGACTCCGTGCCCGGCTTGCCGCGGAGGAGGATGCGCACCTCGTCCTCCGCGTCACCGCTGGCGAGCGAACGGCGCAGGTCGCACCACACCTCCGGCTCGCCGGGGCCGAACAGTTCCAGCGCGTGGTCGAGCGGATGCGGTCCGTTGTTGTAAAGCTGGCCACCGCCAAACTTGCGCAGCGTCTGCCAGTCCCAGCGGCGGGAGAATCCGTGCCAGGCTGTGCGCACATACGTGATACGCCCCAGCCGTCCGCTGGCGCATACCTCGCGCACTTTCTGGAAATCCTGCTCGAAACGCCGTTGCTGAAACGGCTGCAACACGCGTCCCGCCGTCTTTGCCGCCGCGATCATTGCGTCCACATCCGCCGTGGTGAAACCGAACGGTTTTTCGCAAAGCACATGCTTGCCCGCCGCCAGCGCCTGCCGGGCCTGCCGCGCGTGCCAGAGGTTGGGCGAAGCCACGATCACCAGTTCCACATCGGGATTGGCCAGCAATTCCTCAAGGGAAGCCGCCGGACGAATCCCCGCCGCCACATCTGCCGGCAGCGTCGCATAATCGCGACGCCGCGCCTCCAGCGGATCGAAGACCGCCTTGATGGCAAACCGTTCGCCCATGCGGGCGAGCGCCTTGGCGTGAATGCCGCAACCGCTGCGACCGAAGCCGCAGATACCGACACCGACGGGTTTTTTGGACGAAACGAACGTACTCATGGGAAACGGGAGAGAAATAAACGGGTGGCGATATTATCGAGGATCTGGCGATGCAGCGTCCTCAATTCGCCCGATCCTGTGTACAAAAAATACCCGCCCCAGCTCCGGTCGGCCAGGCGCAAGGCAGCGTTCTGAAGGGAAACCGCTAAAATACGCTAAAGAACGCTAAATGACCGGTCCCCGGGAAAAGGCCGGGTATGGCCGGATTTTCAGCGTTCTTCAGCGTATTTTAGCAGTCCCCTTCAGAACCTCCGACGGGCTCCGTCCGAATTTTTTGCGGAACGCTCCCGCAAAATGTTGTGACGTGGAAAAACCTGTTTCCATGGCCACCTCCGTGACCGACCGGTCGCCATCCTCCAGCAACTGCTTCGCCCGTTCCAGCCGGATCGTCCGGAAGCGTGCGCAGGGCGATTCCTTGCGGTGGGCCATGAACAACCGTCCGAGCGCCGAGCGCGACATCCCCGACAGTGCCGCGAGTTCCTCCAGCCGCAGCGGATTCCCCGTGTTGGCTGCCATCATCTGCTCGATCCGCTCCACCCTTGCCAGTTCCTCCGCCACTGTGCGGGCCTTGCCTGTCCTGGCCGGGCCCCCTGCCTTTGTGTCCTCACCTGCCGGCAGCCGGTTAAACCACCTCACCGGCAACACGCTCAGACACAAACGGTGAAACAGGATCGCCACGCGCAGGTTCGCCGTCACGACGGCGCGAAACGCCGCCAGTTCCCGCGCATCCGCCAGCGCCCTGCGATCGAGCTTGCAAAACAACCCCGAACCCGTGCCCAGCTCCGGCCAAGGGGGAATGAAATCCACCACCATGTAGTGCCCCGACCGGCTCTCCGCGCGCGGTTCGCGTTCCAGCCCCGGCGCGATCCATACGCCCTCGCCTGCGCGCAGCCGGTGCACAGTGCCCTCCACCCGTTGCGTGACGACACCTTCGAGCACGCAATAAAACTGGTGAAATACCTGCGTGTGCGCGCGAAACGAATACCCGGCCTGAAACCGGTGCGAATGGAGGCGGATCGCCTGAACGGGAAAAAACAGCGGGCAACTCACAATGCCGTCACAGCATGACCTCCGCGGGCCGGCGCGTCGAGCCATGTTCGAGAAATGCCCGCACCGAAGCTGCGGCTTCCGGCTCGCTGCGCCGCTTCGTCAGAGTTTTCCGCGCCGCTCTTCGAGCGCCGTCGCCTGCACCGGGTGGACAAGGGGAGACGGTGAGGCGGAGTCGGGTCGGGACATGTTCGGCGGGGGGGGGGG
>JAISAX010000888.1 GCA_031266495.1 Opitutaceae bacterium | reverse complement strand
GCCTTGCCCGCGCCGACGCCAGCGCCCCCGCCTCCCCCTCCCCCCCCTCCCCCCCCCCCCCCCCCGCTGCACCCCTGCGGATGTATCCCGGTTCGCCGCGCATCGTGCAGGCGTTGCTGCGTCCGCAGGACCGGATGGCGCTCTGCGAGAAAGAACCCGGCGAGGCCGCCGCCTTGCGGGCGGAATTTCACCACCAGCCACGCGTCTCGGTGCAGACGCTGGACGGCTACACGGGAATCCGCGCCCATCTGCCACCGCCGGAGAAGCGCGCGCTGGTCTTGATCGATCCACCCTACGAGGCGCAGGACGAACTGCAAAAAGTTGCCGTCGCCCTGAGTGAAGGCTTGCGACGGTTGCCCGGAGGAGTGTTTGCCATCTGGTATCCCCTGACCGGGAGGGTGGACACGGAGGCATTTTTCGCCGACCTGGCCCGCGCCCCATCGCCCCCCCTTCTCGCGGTCGAACTGACGATTGCCGACGCCCCGGAAGTTGCGACGACGGGCCAATCATTGAGAGGCTGCGGCCTTGCGGTGTTCAACCCGCCGTGGGGAATCGCGCCGGTGCTCGAGTCGCTCGCGGTGGACCTGGCGAGGCTGCTGGCGCGCCATCCCGGGGGCCGGGGAACCCTGAGCTGGATCGTGCCGGAGGCATAGGCCGGGGGCCGGGGCCAAGAGAAAAACTTCCGAAAAACTCCCGAAACCGCGCTTGACAGCGAAATCCCGCCTCCTACGGTCAGCGCCTTTTCCCGATTTCCGGGGTGGTAGCTCAGTTGGTTAGAGCGTCTGCCTGTCACGCAGAAGGCCGCGGGTTCGAGTCCCGTCCATCCCGCCAGTTTCTTGAAAGGCCCGTTTCACCCGAAACGGGCCTTTCTCATAGGGGAATTCGCGGGAGAGAGTGTTTTCTGTGTTTGCTCCTGATGTCCTGCTTTTGCGCTTGTTAGCGGATTTTGCTGCCAGCATATTGCCAGCACGCTTCCCCTATGAAAATTGGCGGTCCCTTCCTTGATGTTTCGCGAAAAAAGAACCCGAAGAAGTGGTATCTGTCCTATTTCGTCCCCAAACTCGATCCCCAAGGGGCTCCAATCCTCAAAAACGGCCGCGCTGTGCTCGAGCGGAAACGGCCCTATTACGAGACAAAGGATGCCGCCCAGGAGGACAAGCCTCGCATCCTTGCCCAGTATGGGACGGGGGGAAACTCCACGAAGGGAGGAGGCGTCTTGTCCCGCGCCCAAACAGAGGAGTATGAGCAGGCCAAGACGTTTGTGTCCGAGGTGCCGCTCCCGGAGGTCGCCCGGTTTTACCGGCTCCATCACCCGCTCGCCTCAGTCGCACGCATCTCCTCCTTGATTCCTCAATTCACCAGCGTGATCGAGGCCCGCGTTGGCAAGACACGGCATTGGGAGGATCTCAAAAACCGGCTGGCGACGTGGGCAAGGGTGTTTGGTGAACGCATCCCGGCTACCATCACTCGGGATGAGGTCATGACCTGGTTGCTGGGCATGGGGAAATCCGGGCGCACGGTCCTCAACCAGAAGCGTGCCATCGTGAATTTCTTCAACTGGCTGGTCGAAAAGCGTCACCTCGAAACAAATCCGCTCGCCGGGATCAAGCGGAGGCAGTTGCCGAAGATCGTTCACAAGGAGATCGAATTCCTCAGCATCCCCGAGGTGTCCCGGTATCTCCGGGCTGCCGAGCGTTATGATCCGGAGCTTGTCGCTCATGAGGTGATTCAGCTTTTCGCCGGCGTGCGGGCCGATGACGAGATGGCCGATTTCGACGGCAAGTGGGTTTTGCCGCAAACTCGAGAAGTCGTCATCCCTGCCGAGGTCGGCAAGATGGGGAGGCGTGAGGTCATTGACGGCCTGGAGGATTGTTTCTGGTCATGGTGGAGCAAATACGGTCGCGAGGGTATCTTGCGTCCGGTCAACTATGAGCCGAGGTGGAAGCGCATTCGCATCCTTGCGCAGATTGGCGACCGGGCGAAAGCCGACACGTTGGCCGCGCTTCCAATCAAGACATTGATGGCGCAAGAGCTTGCTGTCTCCAAGCTCGCTGCATGGCCGTGGAATGCACGCAGACGCACGTTTTGCACTTATCACGTCGCCAAGTACCAATCTGCCGACAAGACGGCTTTAATCCTTCGTCACAAGGGCGAGGCGTCCACGTTGCACAACAGCTATCGGGGTCTGGGCGTCACGCAGGAACTGGGGGCGGAGTTTTTCCTGATGCTGCCGAGGCCTGTGGATTCGCCGATTTCTCCTGTCGTTGTGAGGCGCGGCATCGTGAAGATCCAGGCCGAACGCAAGGCTTCGATCTTGCCGTGCGAGCGGTGAGACTCGTGGAGAATCAGGAGGGGGATTTTTTGGTTTTGCGGCTGGCGTTTCGTTGGCCGGCCAGCCAGGCCTGCATGCCGAGGAGGGTTTCGGCGCCGGGCGTCACTTGCCCGGAGATCCATTCATAGAGTTGCGCGGGAACTACGCCGAGGTAGCGGGCGAGGTTTGCCTTGCGGCCGCGCTCGGCTTCGAGCCAGGATACCAGTTCCCGGCGGAAGGTGTCATAGCGGGAGGTCGGCGCGGAGGGGGTCACGCGTGGGCCAGTGGGGAGACGGCGGCGACGGGGATCGAGGCGAAGATAAAGCGGGAGTCGCGCAAGTCCTCGTCATCGTGCAGGTGATACTCCAGGCTATGCGGCTCGGGGAGTTGCTCTTCGTCCGAGAGGTGGAGTTGCAGGGCTTCCCGCATGTTGGCGAGGGTCTCTTCCAGCGTATCCCCGACCGTGATGCAGCCGGGGATATCGGGCGCTCCGGCCGAATAGTTGTTTTTGCTTTTTGCGATTACGATTACGTATGCGTCTTCCATGTTAGTGTTTCCTTGGAGTTAGTGTGTTGAGGGGGCAGGCTATTTCAAGCCTGCCTGTTTTTTGATCTTTTTCACCAGCCAGCGGTCGATGTCTTTTCCCTTGCCGTGGAAGGGGATCGTCACTTTCCCGGACTTGGTCGGGTGGAAGTACTGGCGGTGTCCGCCGCCGCCGGTCCTGATCGGGTACCAGCCGTCTTCGGTGATCAGACTGATGATTTCTAACGTTGTCATGGGGTCGAATATGAGGATATTTCCTCACGATGCAAGCTCTTTTTTCTTTTTTTTTGAAAAAAAATTCCGGGGCACAAAAAAGCCGCTCCGGAGAGCGGCGGGGAATTCACGGGTAGCGGCGGTAATGTCGGCATTTGCGCCAGCGGCTGCGGGCGCGGAGGTAGTCGGCGCGGAGGGCGCGGTAGAGTTTGCGTAGTTGCAGGAGCATGATGCAGCCGGCCGTCACGCTGGCGAAGATCGTCGTGAGGCCGGCGGCGATCAGGGGGGCTTGCCTGATCGCCGTCGTGATCCAGCTGGCTCCGACCAGGAGGCCGGAGGCGGCGAGGGAGGCGGCGGGTTTTTCCAGGAGGGTGGCGAGGTTGTGGTGCATCATTTTCCCTGTCCGGTCTTCCGGCCCATCCGCTCCAGTGAAGCGAAGTAGAACCATCGGGCGGCGGCCTGGCGGGTCATGAGCCAGCGGCTTTCCGCGTAAGGCGTAAGCCCAAAGTCGGCGGCCATGCCTGGATACCCGGCCTCGCCGTGGATGCTGATCAGCCGGTTATAGCGGACGCGGGCTTGTTCCGTGATGACGTAGCCGTCGGCCAGTTCGGCGAGGATGCCGCTGTTTTGTTCGCCGCCGTCCCACGACGCGGCTGCCGCCGGCACCGGGTCGGGTGTGATGGTGGAGGTGCAACCGGAGAAAATGCTGAATGCCTGCAGGCTGATGGCTGAAAGCAGCAGCCAGTGGCGGAGCGGGATGCGGGGGCGTGTTTTCATTCGCCCACTCCTTTCCGGAGATTTTCGAGTTTGCCCGGTTGCACGGCCTTGGCGGCCGCGTCCTTGAGCTGCTGTCTGGTCTTCGCGTCGGCGTTGGCTTGCATGGTTTCGGAGTTTTCGAGATCGAGTTTCTTGTTTTTGAAGCCGAACAGCTCTTTCAGAAATCCGAAAAGGTTGGAGATTGCCTGTGTCATGACCGGGTGGCGGCTTTGTGGAGGGTAATGCCTTCTTTGATTCCTTCGGAGAGGGCGGAGATGAGCGCCTGCACACGCCCATTATCATCCAGAATCACCGAGTGCCCGGACTTGGCCAGGTAAAGATCGACGCCATCCTTGATGGCCGCGGCGAGGGTCGCCACATCGCCCGGAGGAATATCGGGCGCGATCTCCGCGATACCCGCGCCGATGTTCTCGTCAGATGGCTCCCCGGACAATATCCCGTAAAGGCCTGCGCTCACCGCCTCGATGGACGGAGCGTACCCCGGATTATTATCCAGAATAGCCTTGGTGGCATATTTTACTGCCAGCTTGCCCATGTGATTGATGGTGTTCCAGTCCAGTTCCCGGGTGGTTGTAGTGGCTCCGTCGCTACTCGTGGTGTTGACCGTGGTGCAGCCGGTGACGGCGAGCGCGAGGATTGATGTAATGATGTGTGTGATACGTTTCATGGTTTCGTGTCGGTGGGTTGATGTGGCGGAATGGGTTTGATGGTGTGCGTCGAGGATAACGCGGGGGGAGGGGGTGACGGGGCCTGCTCGGCAAGTTCTGCCTGGTAATCGGTGGCGATAGGTCTCGGGACGTTTTGCCCGAAGAGGATGCTGCGCCAGAGGCCGATCAGGCCGGTGCCGTTGCGCAGGGCGCTGATGCCTTCGCAG
>JAISAX010000887.1 GCA_031266495.1 Opitutaceae bacterium | reverse complement strand
CCCCCCCCCCCCCCCCCCCCCCCCCCCCCCGCCCCCCCCCCCCCCCCCGCGGCGGAGGCGTGATGGTGTCGGTGGTCATTGCGGTGGAGTTGCAAATCCGGATATTACACAGAGGTCACGGAGAAGGCACAGAGTTTGGGGAGGTCCGTCCGGCTGAATGTGGCGTTCATTGGCAATGGGTCTGTTCTTCTTTTTTATTTTTTTTGAGTGGGGAGGGATCGCATGAAAGCGTCCGAAGTCGTTTGGGCCTCCCGAAACTCTGTGCCTTCTCTGTACTACTATCCTGAGGAGTAGCTCATTTTCGAGAGAATTTTGTATATGGCGGTCATGCAGCCATTTTTGAGAGTTGATCGACATCAGCCTAATGGGCGGCGAGGAATGCAGTGACGATCCTGCGGCCATTGTCGGTGAGAAGCCAGCGGTGTGTGCCGGAGACTTTTTTGAGCAGGTCGTGTGCGCGGAGCAGGGCGAGTTGGCGGGTGATGGCAGCGGACTGGCGTTTTTTGTCGGAAGCGGAGGAGGCGGGCGGATAGAGCAAGGCGAGAAGGTCGCGATTGCGCAGGCCGTTGAGGGCAAACTCGCCGCGACTGATGGCTTCCGGCAAGGAGCCATCGGAGGGAGCCCAAGGGTTGAGAGCGCGGTAACCTCCGCGTCGCTCGGAACCTCACCCGGTCTAATCCGCAAAGTATCCCTGTTATGGTATTTCCCTGTAATATTGAGACTACGCCAAGCAGGAAACCACCGATCCCGTTGCAGCTCACTCGTCGAGCGATCCCTGGCAAAGCGGTCTCAATATTTTTGGAAAATACCATAGCTGATCCCCAAATTTGCTAACAAAGCTCTCCGGGATGCCGGGCTCAATCGGTAATGTCTGGTTTTTCATATCTCCCATGCCTACCAGAATGCCCGGCTTCCCTCCTCTTCGCTTGCGGCTCCGCCGCTCTGTGTAATTTCAGGCATTCGCGTAACATCAGGTTTTCAGTGGAAACAGAGAGGGAGAGAGAGATAGAGAGAGTGTGTGGGGGGGGGAGGGGATTGTACAAGCCATTGGCGCGGGAGCGCCTGGGACCGCGGCATCTTGCCGACATGCAGCGGAGTGGCATTGGCTGGATTGGCTGGCTGCCACTGGCAGCAACTCCACCGGAGCCGGCAAGATGCCGGCGGTCCCAGGCGCTCCCGCGCCAATGGTCAATATCGTCCCCTCTCCCGCCATCCCCCCCCTTTTTTGTTTTCATCGAAAACGTCGAAGAACCAAATGGTGAAATCGGGGCGGCGGTCCTTCGGGATCGCCACCCTTTTTGCCATTCCCTCCGTCTGGGGACGCCCGAGGGCTGTTTTTCCCGCTTTCGTTGCGGCGGGTTTTGCGCCGGAATCGCCGCTCATGCCCGACGACTCCGCACCCGCCGCCACCGCCGCACCCGCATCCTCTTCCGCGTTTACACCGCTCCGCCGCTGGAAATGCACGGTGGCCTACGACGGCACGGGGTTTTCCGGCTGGCAGAGCCAACCCGACGGCAACGCCATCCAGGATCATCTCGAACGGCGGCTGGCACTGATCCTCGGCGCGCCGGTGCGCATCCACGGGAGCGGGCGGACGGATGCGGGCGTGCACGCGCGCGCGCAGGTGTTTCATTTCGACGCGGCCTGGGGGCACGGGCGGGAAAAACTCGTGGCGGCCTTTCGCGCCGGCAGCGGGGCGGACCGGTTGCCGGAGGGTATCCAGGTGATCGATACGCAGGCGGCGCCGCCGACGTTTCACGCCCGGTTTTCCGCCACGGGAAAACGGTACACCTACGAAATCTTCAACGGGGGTTTCGCCGATCCGTTCACGCAGGCGTACTGCTGGTCCGTGCCGCGCGAACTGGACCGGGCTGCGATGCAGGACGCGACGGAGAGGCTGGTGGGGCGGCACGATTTCCGGGCGTTCAGCGCCTCCGGCGGCGAGGAACGCGAGAGCACCGTGCGCGACTTGCGCGTGCTCGAGGTGAAGGAGCGGGGGCGCCGGCGGCTGCGCATCACGGCGCAGGCCGACGGCTTTTTGTACAAGATGGTGCGCAGCCTCGCCGGCGCGCTGGTTCACGCCGGTTTGCGCAAGCTCTCGCCCGACGATATCGCCGCGCTCCTCGCCGGAGGTCGGCGCACCCGCCAGATCGAGACCGCCCCCCCCCAAGGCCTCTTCCTCGACAAGGTGTTTTACGGACAATCCGGTCAATCCGGCCAAATCGGCCAAGCCGGGCCGGCCGAGGACTGAACATGGGCACGGTGATCGGCCATCTCCTGTGCGGCCTTGCCGACGTGGTGTTTCCACCGCGTTGCGTGGCCTGCCACGGGCTGGTCGAGCCGCCCGCGACGTCCGCCGCCACCGGGACAGGCGCAGCGGCCACCGCCGGGCTGGCATTGTCGCTGCATCCGCGCAAGGAGCGCGAACGCGGGTTCAACCAGAGCGCCTTGCTCGCCGGTTGTTTCGCCCGGACGACCGGAGACGAGGCCGCCGGCGTGCGCATAGCGCCTCTGCTCCGGCGCGTGCTCGATACGCAAACGCAAACCGCTCTCTCCGGACAGGCTCGCCGGGCCAACCTCAAAAACGCGTTTGCACTGGCCGGAGGGGCGTCCATAAACCCCGGCCTGCATTACATCCTCATTGATGACGTTTTTACAACCGGTTCGACTTTTGACGCCTGTGCCCGTGTCCTGCGGCGCGTCGGCGTCGTGAATCTTGACGTTGTCACCTTTGGTCACGGCTGATCTTTTTCTGACCCTTCCCGACCTTCCCGACCCTTCCGACCATTTGCCATGTCGCTCTTCAGCAAACCGAAGTATTCCACGGTAGTCGTTAAGAAAAAAGATATCCCCAAGGGCCTCTGGACGAAATGTCCGGTTTCCGGGGAAGTAGTTTTCAACAAGGAACTGGAGGCCAACCTCATGGTAGTGCCAAAATCCGGTTACCATTTCCCGATCGGGGCGCGCGAACGCATCGCCTCGCTCTTCGATCCGGGGACGTTCGTCGAACAAAACGCCGACGTCCGTTCGGCAGACCCGCTCCGGTTCGTGGACTCGCAACCATACCCGGAACGCATCAAACGCTACGAACGCGAAAGCGGCCTGCCCGAAGCCGTCCTCTGCGGCATCGGCCAGATCGGGGAAATCGAAGTCTCTGTCGCCGTCATGGACTTCCGCTTCTGCGGCGGCGCGATGGGCGCGGCGGCAGGCGAAAAAATCACACGCGCCATTGAAATCGCCATCCGCAAAAAAATCCCCTGCATCATCTTCAGTGCCTCGGGCGGCGCGCGCATGCAGGAAGGCATCTTTTCGCTCATGCAGATGGCCAAGACCAGCGCCGCGCTCGGCCACCTCGCGCAAGCCGGCCTGCCCTACATCTCCGTGCTCACGCACCCCACGATGGGCGGCGTGACGGCCAGCTTCGCCACGCTCGGCGACATCAACATCGCGGAACCCGGCGCCCTGATCGGCTTTGCCGGCGCCCGCGTCATCAAGGACACCGTAAAACAAACGCTGCCCCCCGGATTCCAGACCGCCGAATTTTTGCAAGACAAAGGGCTGATCGACCTGATCGTCAGCCGCCTCGACATGCGCGACCGCCTGCACAACCTGCTCGCCGCGCTTTACCAGAAAAAGACCCCCCCCCCGGCCCGCGCCGGAACACGCTGACCACGGCACGACAGGTCCACCCCATGACCACCTACGCCGCCGTCCAGGATTACCTCTACGGACTCAAGGCCCGGGGCGCCTCGTTCGGCATCGACCGGATGCGCCACCTCGCCGCCGCGCTCGGCCACCCCGAACGAACCATCCCCGTCATTCACCTCGCCGGGACCAACGGCAAAGGCTCCGTCGCCGCCATGATCGAATCGATCCTGCGCGCCGCCGGCCACCGCACCGGCTTGTACACCTCGCCCCACCTCGTGCGCCTCGGCGAACGCGTGCAAGTGGACCGCGTGCCCCTCACCGAACACGAAATCATGACCTACGCCGCCGAACTCAAACCCCTGGCCGACCACCTCGGCGCGCAATCGGACGACGCGAAACCCAGCTTCTTCGAATTCATGACAGCGATGGCATTCCTGCACTTTGCGCGCCACCGCTGCGACGTAGCCATCATCGAAACCGGCCTCGGCGGACGCCTCGACGCCACCAACATCGTGCAACCCGACCTCTGTGCCATCACCTCGATCGGCCTCGACCACTGCGAAATGCTCGGCAACACGCCCGAAAAAATCGCCGCCGAAAAAGCCGGCATCATCAAACCCGGCGCCCCCGTAGTGCTCGGCCACCTCCCCCCCCCGGCGGAACGGACGATCCGGGCAATCGCCGCCACACAGAAAAGCCCCGTAATGAGCGTGCGCGAACTCTGGGGAAACGACCCCGCGCGCTACCCGGCGACCCGCCTCGAAGGCGATTACCAGCGCATCAACGCCGCCACCGCCCTGCTCGCCAGCGGAACCTGGGCGGGGGACCGCCTGACCGAAGACGCCATCACACGCGGCCTCGACACCGTCCACTGGGCCGGACGCTGGGAACGCCGCCGGATCGGCGGACGCCTCCTCATACTCGACGCCTCGCACAACCCGGAAGGCGCGCAAGTCCTCGACGCCAACCTGACGCGACTGCACGCGGAAACAGGCCGCAAGCCCGTCGTGATTACCGGCGCACTCGGCGTCTCGCGGGCGCGTCCGCTTCTGGAGACGATTGCGCGTCATGCGAGCGGGATACATCTCGTGGTGCCGCAGCAGGCGCGTGCGTGCGGTTTCGAGCAACTGGAGGCGCTGATGCCGGCCTCGTTTGACGGGCCGGTGCGCCGGGGTACGGTCGAGGCGCTTTTCCCGTCGGCGGATGTTTGTACGGCGGGGGGGGGGG
>JAISAX010000885.1 GCA_031266495.1 Opitutaceae bacterium | reverse complement strand
CCCCCCCCCCCGTACCCACCCCTTCCCCTTTCCACACCCCCGCCCCAAACCCCCAAAAAACGCCCGGGCCACCCCGCCCCCCCCGCCCCCCCCCCCCCCCCTCCGGCGACATTGTCCAGGACCCCCCCCGGCTGCATCAGCAAGACCCAGGCGAGCGCGAGCAAGTACGGCGGCAACATCACCGGCAACAGGAGCACGATGCGCGCAAGACGTTTCCCGCAAAAACGCAACCGGGCGAGCAAGACCCCCGCCGGCAGGCCGGTGAGCCACGCGCCGGCCGTGGTGGCAAGCCCCAGGAAGAGCGAATTGCCGAGCATCTCGCCGAGGCCGGGCGACCGGGCCATCTCGGCGAAAGCGCCGAACGCCCCGGCGGATTTTCCGGCCAACGCCTCGGGAAACACCGCCTGCACGGCAAGGACGGCGAGCGGATAGCCCACGGTGACGAACACAAACCCGGCGGCGAGCCACAACGGCCACAAGCCCAGGGCGGAGGCCAGGCGGGAGGCCAGCCGAGAGGCCAGCCGGGAGGGGCGGGAAGGGCGGGAGGTTTTGATGAAAGACATGAAGGTCATGGGTCGATAAAAACCGCACGCTCGATCTCGTACTGGAACCGGCGCATGGCGACGGATTGCAAGGCAAGCGCGGCGGCGGCATCGAAGGGAAAGACGCGGGCCTCGCCCGCCGCCAGCCGGAGCGGACCGGGCGGGATGCCGGTCCGCGCGGGCAGGAGATGGACGCGCGCGACCTCGCGCTGGGCCGCTTCGCCCAGACAATACCGGACAAACGCCGCCGCCGCGTCAGGCTGGCGCGCCCCGGCCAGCACGGCGACGGGACGAG
Organism: Opitutaceae bacterium; assembly: GCA_031266495.1. The sequence continues at coordinate 2,107 of JAISAX010000885.1, read as the reverse complement.
TCACATACACGCCACCGGATTTCGGATAATAAATGCGGACAGGTTCGCCCCGTTCCACTTCGCGCAAGACCACGTAATCCGCCGCGCCGATCACCGCCTGGTTGGCGCCGGTCAACAGCCCGGTGAGGGCCTGGGCATTGGCCCCGGCGATTTCCAGCCCATGCCGGCGGCGCGCCTGCCGGAAATCGCTCCAGCCCGCCTCGCCGCGAGCGAGCAACCAGGCCATTACGAAATCGCCGGAAGCGCCACTGCGCGTCGGCGACGGCAAGCTGATCCGGACCGTTTTCCCTTCTCCGCCGCCGCCGATGCCGACGCCGCTGCCGGCGGAGAAGTGGCGACCTTGCAGGAAATCCATCCAATCCCAGCCCCCGGCGGGCGGCGGCGGATGATCGGCGCGCAACGCCACGCCAATGACGGCGGCGGCCATGCCGTAAAAATACCCCCCCGGATCGTGCCAGTCGGGATGCCCCGGCTGCTCCCCCGGCGGCAACGTGACCGGACGCAAACGATTACCCTGTTTCAACGCCTCGGCGGCCACACGGCTGGCGAGGATGACAACATCGGCACGCGGATGAAACCGCTCGGCTTCGAGCCTGGAAAGAATCTGGCCGGTGGTCGCGCTGAACAGCACCACCGGCATACCGGTGGCATCCGAATAGCCGCGGCAGATGCGTTCGGCGAGCGGCCGGGGGCCGGCGGAGTAAACCACCAGCCGGGCCGACGGACGCGCACAACCGGCGAGAAAAAAGACGAGGCCGGACGCGAAAAGAAGAGCCAGACCCGGGCAAGCTCCGGCATTTTTCATTCGCGCACCTCCCGCAGGTGACGCGCCTCGAAATCGGCGACGACCGGCGTATCGGGCGCGATGCCGGCGGACGCAAAACCGCGAACCAGGCCGATGCCCTCGACCTCGACGGTGATTTCGTACCGTTCGCCGGTGAAACGCGACCGGACGCAACGCCCATGCAACCGCCCGGTCGCCGCCGCCCCCCCCACCCCCCCCCCCCCCGCGGCGGCGGCGGCGGCGACCGGGCGGACCCACACGGCTACCCAGCGCAGCGCAAACACGCCGCGCACGACCGGCGCGCCGACGAGTTCGCGGGCGAGGATCTCCACCCGACGGCCAAGCCAGATCCTGCCCTCGCGCCGGATGAAAGGCAGCAAATTCGCGCCACCGAGGAAACCTGCGACGTAACGGGTGGCCGGTTCGCGGTAGATGATTTCGGGTGAGTCGAGCTGTTCGATCACGCCGGCGCGCATCACGGCCACGCGGTGGGCGATAGCGAGGGCCTCGCTCTGGTCGTGGGTCACGTAAACGGCGGTCATGCCAAGAGTGCGGATGAGGTGGCCGATCTCGTCGCGCAACTCCTCGCGCAGATGGACATCGAGCGCGCTGAGCGGTTCGTCAAGGAGGAGCACACGCGGCTCGACGACGAGGGCGCGGGCAATCGCCACGCGTTGCTGTTGCCCGCCGGAGAGCGTGGCCGGCATCCGGTCGGCGGCGGTTTCGAGCGACACGCGCCGGAGCGCCTCAAGGACGCGGGCCTCGCGATCCGCCCGGGCCACGCCGCGGATTTTCAGCCCGTAGCCGACATTCCCGCCGACCGTGAGATGGGGCCAGAGGCTGAAATCCTGAAACACCATTGCGAAGCGGCGGCGGGCCACCGGGGTAAAGACGCCGCCGTCGTCGGCGTCGTCGAGCGTCTCGCCCGCGCAACGCACGCGGCCGGTGTCGGCCCGGAGAAAACCGGCGAGGATATTGAGAAGCGTGGTCTTGCCGCAGCCGGAAGCGCCGAGGAGGGCGAGGCATTCGCCGCGGGCGAGCGTGAAGCTCATGCGATGCAGCACCGTGGCATCGCCAAAGGTTTTGCTCACGCCCGAGCATTCGAGAAAGGCGGCTGCGGGATCATCGACAGGAGGCGGAGGAGTGGCGGAGCCGGACATATGCGGATGGTGGACGGTGAACGGTGAACGGAGGACGCGCGGGAGTGTGGGGAAAGAGTGTGTGGGAAGCAGGTTACGGGCATGTTACGACCGGGTGTAATTCGGGTAACGATTCACAGGGGCGGCCTGGCCCAGGGAGGAGGGGGGGGGGGGGGACAGGCAG
>JAISAX010000882.1 GCA_031266495.1 Opitutaceae bacterium | reverse complement strand
TCCTTGCCGGAGGACAGCACTATGCGCCCCCAACCCCCCCCCCCCCCCCCCCCCCTGCGCGCGCGCAACACGGGACGGAAACCCGTGCCACGTCGCGCCGTTCCGCGGAACGTTAACTGGTAAACCGGTTTTACCAGCAGTCGTGGTTTGGCAGGCGACATGCCGGAGAGCGATGTTGGGCCGGTCGCCATGAACCTCATCGCCGCTCCTTTCACACCGCTCGCTCCCGACGGCTCGCTCAATCTCTCCGTTATCGGGGCCTATGCCACCCGTCTTCGCAGGGACGGCGTGGTCGGCGTCTTTGTCTGCGGCACGACCGGCGAGGGTCTCTCGCTCACCAACGCCGAGCGCAAGCAGGTCGCCGAGGCCTGGCGCGCCGCTCTCGCCGACGACGCGCAGACCGGAACGCAGGACGGAAAAAAGCTCACCCTCATCGTCCACGTCGGGCATACGTCCATCGACGATGCGCGCGACCTTGCCGCGCATGCCGAAAGGATCGGCGCCGACGGCATCGCCGCCATCGGGCCGGTCTATTTCGCGCCCTCGTCCGATGCCGCGCTCGTCGAGACCAACCGCCGGATCGCGGCCGCCGCGCCCGCCACGCCGTTTTATTATTACCACATGCCGTCGATGAGCCGCGCCGCCGCGCCGGTGGGCCGCTGGATCGCGCAAATGGCGTCCGCCGTGCCGACCTTTCGCGGCGTGAAATTCACGTATGAGGATTTCGACGACTACGCCGCCGCTCTCGCCTGGGCGCGTGCCCGCACGCAGGAAACGGGCCGGGAGCACGAGGTGTTTTTCGGTCGTGACGAAAAACTCCTCTCCGCGCTCAAACTCGGTGCCACTGGCGCGGTCGGCAGCACGTACAACTTCGCCGCGCCCCTCTACCTCGCGGTGGCCCGCGCCCATGCCGCCGGCGATCAGCCCGAGGCGGAGCGCCTGCAAGCCTTCTGCACGCAGGCCATCGACATCATCGTCCGCCACGGCGGTCTCCCCGCAATAAAGACCACGCTGGCGCTTGCCGGCATCGACTGCGGACCCATGCGCGTGCCGCTGGAAATGCCCGGCAAGGCCGCCGTGGCCGCCCTCGGAAAGGAACTCGGCGAGATCGGCTACCTGGAGGCAATCAGGCGCCCGTGATCGGTGGCCCACGAAACACACGAAAAGACACGAAAAGAATACCGGAACGGGATGTGTTTGTTTTTCGTGTCTTTTCGTGTGTTTCGTGGGCTCTCTTTCTTCCTGTCGAAAAACCCGAAAACAAGAATCCCATGCTTCAGAAATTCCCCGTCAATCGTGACAACTCCTTCTACCAGGCCTGGCCGGACCTCGCGCTTACGCGTTCCGGCCGGCTCGTATGCGTATTCAGCGAATGCACACACCACGGCGACCGCACGCACTCGCGGATCATGGGGGTGACGTCGGACGACCGCGGGCGTACCTGGACGGCCAAACGTCCTGTCACCCCCGCACTTCTCAAGAAAAAGCCCGGCGATCCCCACTGGAACTGCGCCCGTGTCACCACCCTGCGCGACGGCCGCCTGGTGGTCATCGTCGATCGCGTGGCCGGCGCGCACGAAGGCGCGGAAAACGGCGGCGAGCAGAGCAACTGGCTCTGGTTCAGCGGCGACGAAGGCGAGACTTGGCAAGGACCGGTGGCCACGCCCGTCACCGGCATCGTCCCGGACCAGATCGTGGAACTCGCGCATGGTCCTCACGCCGGTCGCTGGACGACCGCCGCGCACTCTTTCCAGGGGCCTGACCGCCGCCTGTGGAGCCAGCGACTCTGGTACTCCGACGACGCCGGGAAAAGCTGGCAGGGACCGTCGATCATCGCCGGGGAACCCGGGCTGAAGCTGTGCGAAGGCAGCGTGCTGGAACTTCCCGGCGAGGGCGGCCTCGTCTGTTTCCTGCGGGAGAATTCGGCTCTCGGTCTCGATGCGTTTCGTGCCTTCAGCCGCGACGGCGGCGTCACCTGGAGCACGTTGAGCAAGTTTCCGTTGCCCGGCTGCCACCGTCCGGTGGCGGGCATGTTGCAAAGCGGACGCGTCCTCATCACGCACCGGTTTCTGCCCGGCAGCGCCGGCGGCTGGGGCTGGATGACGCAAAACGTCTTTGTCGCGCTCACGGACACCGCCTCCTGTGCCAACCCGGAGCGCAACGCGGCGAAGCTCCGCATCATGCCGCTCGACTATGATCGCAGTCCCGTGGCGGATACAGGCTACACCGGTTGGGTGCAGTTTCCGGACGGCGAGATTTACATCGTCAATTACATCGTCGATGACGCCGACCCGCTGGCGCAAATTCGCGGCTACTCGCTGCGCGAGGAGGATTTTTATCTGCCGACGCAGGGCATTACGGATTGAGCCGTAGTCGGGAGAAAGTAGCGGCATGCCTCGACTTTTCCAGCCGGAGAAGTGCATGCCGGACGAGGCGCGCAGCGCCCCCTCCCCCCTCCCCCCCCCCCCGGCGAACCGGGCGACGCTACGCGTCGTCACCACAGGCAGGGGTGCCTGTGGTGACGGCTACAGTTCGCGAGGTGCACTTCACAGACGCTCTGGCGAGAGTGTCTGTCGTCCCGGCGACCAGCAGGTGGTGCGGCCACCGATCTGCTCGCGGACGAGCGGCACGCCGGTGCGCGGGCAGCGCCCGCCGTCTTCCCAGCGGTGCGGGAAAAGCCAGGTCGTCGGCGGATCCTCGTAAGTCTCGCCGATCGTCTGCATTGCCTGTTCGGCCACCCACCGGATTTCGCGCCAGAGCTTGCGGACCGTCGCCGGCGAGAGCGACCCTGCGGGCTGGCGCGGATGGATGCCGGCGCGCCAGAGAATCTCGTCGGCCATCCAGTTGCCGATGCCGGGGAAACGCTCCTGCATCAGGAGCACGGCCTTGACCGGCGTGCGCGCCCGGCGGCGCAGGAACGCGGCCACGGCATCCGCCGTAAACTCGTCCGAAAGCACGGCGGGAGCGATGGATGTCCACCACACGGGCGGCTCCGCGCCGTCGGCGAACTGCACGCGGCCAAACATCCGCGGATCGTTGAACACCAGCGCCGCCGATTCCTGCACGAGCGCGAGATGATCGGCGGCTTCGGCATGATACCGGGAGGCGTCGTCGGTCCGCAGCCTGCCTGTCATGCCTAGATGAATACCGAGCCAGGCATTCCCCCCGGAAACGGATGCGAAGCGGAAACGAAAGATCATCTGTTTGCCGGCGGCCCGGGAGTCTTCGAGCACCGCGCCCGTGAGACTCTGGCGCAACGCCTGCACATCGCACCCGCGAAACACCCGAGCGGACGGATGCAGTTTCACTTGCAGGACGGGCGCGCCCAGTCCGCGGTTCCAGCGTTTGCGGAAAAATTCGACTTCGGTGAGTTCAGGCATGGATTTTAACCACTAATGGACACTGATGCACACTGATCCGGGGAGGATACAGTAGCCTCCCGGAAGCACAAAGACACGGAGGAAAGACAGGAGAGCATGGGTGATCACAAAAGCCGGAAATTCTTTGTGTGATCTCTGTGCCTCCGTTGCTTGTAGGACTGGCTTGTTTGCGGACTGGCGTCGCAAACAAGAGGCGTGCTGAAGCACGCAGCCAATTTTTTGATCATCAAGGATCTGTGGGCACATGGACCAACATGTTGGTTCATGTGTCCGCATTGTAAGCACAGAGGGCCAAACGACTTTTCAGATCTCTTTGAATTTCTCATATTTTATTAAAAACCAATCTGTAACGAAAACAGATGAACCTTGAATTTATCAAACCACACCTCTGGGTCAAAATTGAGTACGTTATTTGTGCGTGGACCCTTACTGCATGTCCACTTTTTGAGATGCGCCCTGGGGAACGGTGTTTTCAACGGAGGCATTGCACTCCATTGCCTGACTCCCAAACGTTGACCGGATGCGCCCATCGCCATCGCCCGTTGCATCCCTGTCTCCCGCCACCGCCCGTCCCGTGCGGGAAGGGGTGATGCTGCTCACCCTGGCGGCCGTGCAGTTTACGCATGTCATGGATTTCATGATCATGATGCCGCTCGGGTCGTACCTGATGCGCATCTTCGAGATCAACCCCGGCCAGTTCAGCCGGCTGGTCGCGGCCTATGGCATGTCGGCGGCGCTGACGGGTTTCGTGGCGGGCATTTTTCTGGACTATATCCCGCGACGGCGGGCGTTGCTGTTTCTGTACGCGGGGTTTGTCGTCTCGACACTCGGTTGCGCGCTGGCGCCGACGCATCACTGGCTGCTGGTGGCGCGCATCGTGGCGGGTGCCTTCGGCGGCGTGGCCGGATCGGTGGTGACGGCCATGGTGGGCGATGTGATCCCGGCCGAGCGGCGCGGACGCGGCATGGCGGTGGTCGGCGCGGCGTTTCCGCTGGCGTCGATTTTCGGTTTGCCGGCGGGCCTGATGCTCGTGTCGGCGTTTGGCTGGCACGCGGTGTTTGTCCTGCTCGCGGCGCTCAGTTCCTGCGTATGGGTGCTCGCCTGGCGCGCGTTGCCGCATGTGCCCGTGCAGGTCGCCACGCAGCATCCGCTCCGCCAGATGCGCGAGATGCTCACGCATCGCGTCCACCTGCGCGGATTTGTGCTCACCGCCATGCTCATCTGGGGCGGCGCGTCGGTGGCTCCGTTCATGGCGCCGTCGATGGTCGCCAACGTCGGGTTTTCCGAAAAACAGCTTTCGTGGATCTACCTGTTCGGTGGCGCGGCGACTTTCCTGACCACGTACGGCTTCGGCTGGTTGTCCGACCGTTTTGACAAGGTGCTCGTGCTCGCCTGCGTATCCGTTTTTACCATCAGCACCATCCTCTACATCACCCGCATGGGACCCACGCCGGTGCCGCTGGCACTGATTGTCACAACGTTGTTTTTCGTGACGATGTCGGGGCGTTTTGCTCCCGCCATGACGATGGTGGCCAACGCCGTGGAGTCACGTTACCGGGGCGGTTTCATGAGCGTCAACAGCGCCATCCAGCAGGCTTCCGGCGCCATGGCCAACATCGTGGCCGGCTGGTTCATGACGAAAGATGCCGCCACCGGCCATCTCCTCGGCTACGAACGCGTGGGGTTGATGGCGACCGTGGCCTTTGTGCTCACCGTGGCAGCCGCCGCCTGGCTGCGCGCCTCCGCCCCCTGGGCGGCGCGCAATCCGCACAAGCGGAAAGGGCGCACGTTGCCGGCGTCCGACCCGGTGCCGCCTCCCTCCTGTCCCGAAGCTTGAACTTCCTCCGCCATGAAGCGCCGCCGTCTCGACCAGCTCCTCGCCAGCCTCGGCTACTGCTCGCGCCGCGAGGCGCGGGAGTTTTTGCGCGTCCATGCCGTGACGGCCGATGGTGGCCTGCCGTTGCGTGACGCAGCCCTGAAACTCGATCCCGGCGCTGTCGATGTGCGCGTGGACGGCGAGCCACTCGATCACCCCGACGGCCTGCTGATCCTGCTGAACAAGCCGACCGGTCTGGTGTGTTCGCACGACGAGCGGGAGGGGCCGCGCGTGTACGATCTGCTCCCGCCCCGCTGGCGCGCGCGCAATCCGCAGATCACCAGCATCGGTCGCCTCGACAAGGAGACCAGCGGCCTGCTCCTGCTCACCGACCGCACCGGACTCGTGCACCGTCACACGTCGCCGAAGCACAAGGTCGAAAAGGTCTATCGCGCCACGCTCGACCGCTCCATCGCCGGTATCGCGGAGACCCTCGCCGCCACGTTTGCCTCCGGAACGCTGCAACTCGACGGAGAAAAGGCTCCGTGTGCGCCGGCGAAGTTTTGTTTGATCGACGACCGCACGGCCACGCTGACGCTGACCGAGGGCAAGTATCACCAGGTGCGCCGCATGTTCGCCGCCGCGGCCGGAGCGACGGTGGTGGCGTTGCATCGTGAACGCTTCGGAGCGCTCACTCCCGGCGGTCTTGCGTCCGGCGGCTACCGGTTGGTTGCGGAAAGCGAAATCGGCTGAAGGCGGGGGGGGGGGGG
>JAISAX010000880.1 GCA_031266495.1 Opitutaceae bacterium | reverse complement strand
TCCGGCTTGGCGAGGAAGAGGGCCATGCCGCCACCGAAGACTTCACAATATAGATTGTGCTTCGGGATGAGGGGAAGCAGGTATCCCAACTCACCCGCCTCGCTGTTATCCAGCCCGCCCCGGCCCGCGTCTCCTGCGGAAATCACAGTTTTTCACGGTTTCTCCCAGCTTTTCACCCCTCCCAACCCTTCTGACGCTTCACAGTTTCCACTGAGAACCTGAAGTTACGCGGACTGCCATGAAGTGGCACGGGCTTCCAGCCCGTGGACGACGCGCAGCGTCGCCCTTTGCCTCCAGGCAAGATCATTTGTTTGAAAGAATTACAGTTGATTACAGTGAATGACACGAAGGTGAGCAGGGAGGCGGCGCTGCGCGCCGTCCACGGGCTGGAAGCCCGTGCCACGTCGATCCGCGTAACTTTACTGAGAACGTCAAAGGACCAAAATCATCTTCTATGACTGACGTTACGCGGCTCGACCGTAGGGGCGTCGCTTGCGACGCCCGCGCCAGGCCGGGGATGCGCAGATAATGCCATGATTATGCAATTATGTTGCATCGTGCAGATCGCCGTCCGAACGTCGGCGACCTTGACCATGGAAATGACCAGAAGTGAGATCGGGAAACCCGTTCGTGTGCATACGAATGGCCAGCGGACGAGACTGCGGATCCTCGAAGCCGCCGGGCAGGTGTTTGCGGCCAACGGGTACGGCAAAACCGGCATGCGCGGCATCGCGAGAGAGGGCGGGATCATCCTGAGTTCTCTGGTCTATCATTTCGGCACCAAGGAAAAACTCTTCGAGGAGACGATCCGTTATCACGTGGTCGAAAAATCGGGTCTGGAAACGCTGTTCGATCCGCTCGTTTCCGGTCCTGCCCGGCAGACTCCGCAGACGGTCGCCGATGCCTTGCGAAAGGTGGTGCGCAACTTTCTCGAAGTCTGCCACGGTCCGCAACGGGTTCCGCTTCTGGACGGCCTGCTCCTGCATGCCCTGACCGACGGCAACCGGCAGGCCTGCTCCCTGGTCCGGGAACTCTTCGAACGACCCCGGCAGCAGGTGTTCGAACGACTCCGGCAGGTATCACCCTCTCTCGCCGGGCAGGACGTGGAGTCGTGGTTTCAGCTTTTCCGGGCAGAGGTGCTGTATCTTTCCGTGGCGCGCACCCTCATCCTCGCGCAGCACGGCTGGACGGAATATCCGCCCGGCTGGCTGGATTTCACGGCGCACCGGATCGCCTGGCATTGTTGCCTGCCGCTCGGCTTGCCCGAACCTTCCGTCCGGGTGGCGTGGGATCCGGCGACCGCCACCGGGGTGTTGCCGACTGCGGACACTCCGGCGGTCGGGAGCGTGACCTGCGTTTCCGGGTAAACACGAACCACCAACCACCCGCCCTGCTGCATCATATCGCGGCGGGGACTACCGTTTTTCCCAGGTATATCCCCGAAATTTGGCAGCGTTGGAGCTTTTGTGATGCGATTGCGCGGATACGGTTTCTGCCAATCGCATCAATCCATGCTGATCCGTATCCCTGCCAATTCCCTGTGCCGCCGTCCTGGTCCGGCAATTACGATGACCGGACAGCCACCGCGGCCTGAACATGTTCAGGTGACAGGACGACCAGGTCGTCCTGTCAATATCTCCTCCCTGGCCTCCCCGGCCTTCACGCTGATCGAGTTGCTCACGGTCATTGCCATTATCGGCATCCTCGCTGCGATCATCATCCCGACGGTGAGCATGGCACGTGAATCTGCTCGCCGGGCGCAAACCATCGCAAAACTCCGGCAGATCCTCATCGCCACGATGGGCTACGGCACCGACAATAGAGGGAAACCGCCCCATCCCCTGTTGGGAAATCATCAACCCGGCAATCCCTCCTTTGGCAATACGCCCCACGCCTATTCCGTCGAAGCCTGGAATGACACCCTCAAGCCCTTCCTCGGAGACCGCTATACCGCGCTCTACGCCTCCAGGGCGCTTGCCCGAATCCCCAACTACAATCCTGACGAACAACGCAAAAAAGAGGCTGACGGCCAAACCCCGGAAATCGCCGTTCACTTCACCTATTTCCAGCGCGAAGGCGGTCCCGCAAGAAACGGACGCCCCGGGGACGAATACGCGGACCTCTTCAAGGACCTGCGCAATCCGCCGATGGAATACGCTCTTTGGGGGACGCTTGCGTTCACATCCGCCGCCAAAACCCTCGCCTACGCCGAGGCTGACAATGGCAAACAAGTCCCCCTGACGGGCATGTTTGCCGGCTACGCGGACTGCTCGGTCAAGTGGTTCAAATTCGGGCAACTCTCCACTTTCGCCCCCGGTTACTACTGGCCGAAACCGAAACACGAAAAATGAACATCTCCCCCCCCCCTCCCCCCCCCCTCCCCCCGGCGCACACGCCTCCCTTTTCGTCAGGAAAACTTAACTACAACATCAACCGAATCCGTCATTCCATGACAAACCGTACCGCCATCCGCACCGCCATCCTCGCCGCCGGCCTCCTGCTTGCCGTCGCCGCACCATCCATGCGCGCCGCCGAAATCGTCCGCTACGATTTTTCCAACGGACTCGCCCCCACCTCCACCGCCCCGACCGTCACCGCCTTGCCAGTCGGCTTCGGCGCTTTCAACGAAAGCCGCCTCCCGGCTGACCGCGGCCACTCCAGGGCCTATCAAGGCAACCTCTTCGCCCGCGTCAAATCCACCGCCAATGGACTTCCCCTGCTGCTGGTTCCCACGGCGGAGGGCGCCGTGGCGGCGGAAACCTTTTTTACCATCACCCTCAAGGCAACCGGCGACGCTCCCGTTCAACTCGGGCAATTCTCCGCCAAAATCGGTGCACAGAAGATCGGTAGCGACGCCATCGCCGACTACACCATTCATTGCTTCCTGCGCTCCAGCGCCGACAATTTCCAATCCGGCCTCGGCAAGTTCTCCTACCTCAAAAAAAACTCCTCCGGCGGCTGCACCTACGCCGACAACCCCTGGACCGTTGACCTGGACAAGCTCTCCGTCCCCGCAGGTTCGCCGCTCACCTTCCGCCTCTACCTGTATGTAGAAACGGATACACCCGACCACAATCAGTCTGTCCGCATCGACGACATTTCCATCACCAGCAAATAAACCCTCCCGTCCCCTCCCCCCCCCCCCCACCCCCCCCCGCACACAAAGACCCCCCAGGAATCTTGGTGGGGGGGGGGGGGGGGGCGGGGCCGGGGGGGGGGGGGGGGGGGGGGAACGGCTTTGGGGG